>CAYOON010000248.1:0-3351 GCA_964405595.1 uncultured Lachnospiraceae bacterium
TCTGCAAAGTGCCGATCGGATCCGCGGGGTGCTCGGATGCCTGCTCCCCGCCGAATGCCTGTCCCTCCTGATCCTGCTTCCTTCCGCTATCCTCGGTTCCCCCGCCACCCTGACCCGCATCTGCGCCAAGGTGTTCATTTCGGTGACTCTGCTGGCGCTCTGCAATCTGGACGCGGGGCTCCCCGGGATCCTGACGGCGTTGAAAACCTTCCGTCTGCCCGACATCTTTCTTCTGACGCTGGATCTGACCGTCCGCTACATCGGACTGTTGGGCGTCCTTGCCGCCGAGCTTTTGTCGGCTCTGAAAATCCGCTCAATCGGGCGGAACCCCCGGAAACGGCGCGCGCTGGGCGGAATTCTCGGCGTACTCTTCCTGCGGTCGGTGGATCTGTCGGCAGAAACCGAACAGGCCATGGAATGCCGGGGCTTTTCCGGCCGCTACACGCTGAAAAAGCGGGCGAAACTCACCCGCGCTGATCTGCCGCCGATCATCCTGCTTGTTTTTGCGTCGGCCGCGTTTGTATATCTGGAATTTTTCGCCTAACCGCCTGAAAAGGAGTCTATTTATGTTACTTTCCATGGAAAATATCACCTTTTCCTACTCGGACACGCCGATTTTGCGGGATTTCTCTCTGTCGGTGAACGAAGGGGAGTGCGTCCTTTTAGACGGCGACAACGGGTGCGGGAAAACCACCCTTTTGCGGATCGCGAACGGGCTGCTCTTCCCCGATTCGGGGACGTACACCTTCGACGGGGCGAAAATTGACCGGAAATCCATGAAAGATCCGCTTTTTGCCAAATCTTTTCACCAAAAAATCGGCTACCTCTTCCAGAATACCGATACACAACTGTTCTGCGCAAGCGTTTTCGACGAGATCGCCTTCGGCCCCCTGCAAATGGGGCTGTCCGAGGAGGTCATCCGGGCGAGGGTGGACGATCTGCTGGATCTGTTCGGGATCGCGCACCTGAAGGATCGCCCGCCTTATCATTTAAGCGGCGGAGAGAAGAAAAAGGTCGCCCTTGCCGCCATACTGGCGGTGAATCCCAAGTTTTTGATGCTCGACGAGCCGCTGGCTTCGCTGGATCGAAAGAGTGCGGGGTGGCTGACAGACTTTCTCTGTGAACTGAAATCCGCCGGGAAGACCATCCTGCTGGTCTCCCACGATACCACCCTTGCCGACCGTTTAGGCTGCCGGGTGGTGCGAATGGGACAGGGCGAGGTCGATGACGGCTGAATTGACCGCGGTCGCCAGAAGGCCGTAGAGAACCGCCGACGCGTTACCGAAGACGTACCACCCCGCACCGATGATAAGAAAATCGGTCAGCAGGGTCACAAATCCCATGGAAATCCGCGGGCAGAGTGCCTTTACGGTGACCGTCAGCAGATCGGTTCCCCCGGAGGAGGAGCCGCGACGGTAGAAAACCGACATTCCCGCGCCCAAAAAGGCTCCCGACAGGACTGCCGCCACGACAGGCGAACCGCTGTAGACGGGAGTCAGCGGGGCAATCAGGTCGAGAATCAGCGTACAAAAGAGCATGGAGCGCGCCGTTCGGAAGAGGAAGCGTCTGCCGACGAATTTCAGGCTGATCAGCACCAGCGGAATGTTGAGCAGGACGGCGGTAACGCCCAACGGCAATCCCCAGAGGTGGTTTGCCATCAGCGACAGTCCCGAGATTCCGCCGGGCGCGAAGCCCGCGTCCTTGGCGAAGGTGTAGACCCCTGCCGAATAGAGAAGCCCGCCGGTCAGATCGAAGAGCAGATCGGCAATCAGATTTCCGCGTTTTTGCAGTTCCGAGCCATTGCCGGGACGTTTTTTCTTCATTTTCATTGTCCTGCCTCTCTTTCGGGTTCCGCTTCTTCCGGCGAAGCCCTATCGATTCCTGCATTGTTTTACTGTTAGAATATGCGAAAAACGTCCTCTGTGTGCGAATATATCGCCATTTTCGACGCTATTCCCTATAAAATACGTTTTCAGAAAGGTTTCCTATGGACGAACTTACACAAAAACAACGGTTGCTGGAGCAGATCCTCCGTTCTTATGGATCCCTAGCAGTCGCCTTTTCCTCGGGCGTGGATTCCACCCTGCTGCTCTACATGGCAAAGATGCAGTTGGGGGACGCGGTACTTGCAATAACCGCACGATCGGCATCCTTTCCGAAATCCGAGCGGCAGGAGGCGGCGCAGTTCTGCAAAGATCACGGGATCCGGCAGATCGTCTTTGACTCAAACGAGCTGGACATCCCCGAATTCGCCGAGAATCCCAAAAACCGCTGCTATATTTGCAAAAAGGCGATTTTCTCGAAAATCTGCTCGATTGCCGCCGAAAACGGCTTTGATACTGTCGCCGAAGGCTCCAATCTGGACGATCTCTCCGACTACCGTCCCGGACTGATCGCCATCTCCGAGTTGAGCGTGGTAAGCCCCCTTCGCGCCGCCGGGCTGACCAAGGCGGAGATCCGCGCCCTATCCGCAAAATTCGGGCTTCCCACCAAAAGCAAGCCTTCTTTCGCCTGTCTGGCATCCCGTTTCCCTTACGGGGAGCCCATCACCGCCGAGAAGCTGGCGATGGTGGAAGCCGCCGAGGAGCGGCTGTCGTCAAGGGGATTCACCCAATACCGGGTACGCATCCACGGAAAGATCGCCCGGATCGAGCTGCTTCCCGCCGAGCTTGGCAGGATCTTCGCCGAGAATCTCGCTGCTACGCTGGACGCAGAACTCCGGAAGATCGGATTCGATTATGTCACGCTGGATCTCGGCGGATACAAGACCGGCAGTCTCAACCGCGTTCTATCCGAAAAGGAGCGGGATTTAGGGCTGAAAAGAGAATAGAAGCATAGGAGCTATTCCCCAAAGCAAAACAGTAACCCAGCCAAAGCCAGGCATTTGTGCCCGATTTGGCTGGGTTGATACATTATAAAAACTTTAGTTTACCGCGAACTTCATCCCGTCGGCATCTGGCAGGGACATGTGGGGGTAAAGTCCTGACGGAGGAAGCAGGGGCTATCGGATGCCGACGGCGGGAAGCCAAGTGATGGGAGAGCGCAAATGCGCATAAGTGCGCAATGCGCACTTATTGCGCATAGGGGAAGAGCCTTCGGCGCTTGAGATGGTTCTTCCCCTTTGCGCGTTTACGCGCATTTCGCTCCCCGCTGACTAACGACCTCCGCTGAACAATAGATAGAGTATATTAGTCTGAAAACCCGTCAAAAAACAAGCATTTATGCCCGTTTTTGATCGGGTTTTCTTTTTTATTGATTTCATTTTCATAGGTGCTTTTTCGCCCTTAGTTTTGTAGTATTGCAGCAGCCATTTAGTAACAGCAAACCTGTTAGACGCTTTTTCTTTTGACC
>CAYOON010000249.1:0-3337 GCA_964405595.1 uncultured Lachnospiraceae bacterium
AGTATGCGGGAACGGTGATAACTGCCTTGGAAACGCTCTCGCCCAGATATGCTTCTGCGTCTGCCTTCAGCTTCTGCAGGATCATGGCGGAAATTTCCTGAGGCGTGTAGGTCTTGTCGTCGATGTTTACTTTGTAATTCTGACCCATTTCTCTCTTGATGGAGATAACGGTGCGGTCGGGATTGGTGATTGCCTGACGCTTTGCCACCTGTCCGACCATTCTCTCGCCGGTCTTCGAGAAGCCGACGATGGAAGGCGTGGTTCTTGCTCCTTCGGGATTGGGAATAACGACGGGCTCGCCGCCTTCGAATACTGCTACGCAGCTGTTGGTTGTACCAAGATCGATACCGATAATTTTAGCCATGATAGTTTATCCTCCAAAACTTGTTTTTGTTACTGATTTATTTATATTGCGAAACTTGCGAAAATACTATTCATTTTCTGCTAATTCGCAACTTTTACCATTGCAAAGCGGATGATTTTATCCCCTTTTCGGTATCCCTTCTGGAATACCTCCACGATCTGTCCCTCGCCACAGCTCTCGTCCTCGACGTGCATGACGGCATTGTGAACGTTGGGATCGAAGGTTTCTGCCGGGATTTCCTCCACGCCCATCTTTTCAAGTGCGGCGGAGAACTGATTCATCGTCATCTTGACGCCCTCGACTACCTTATCGCCCTCGCTGAACTGAAGTGCCCGCTCCAGATTGTCGATCACCGGCAGGATTGCCTTCAGCGCGTCGGTATAGGCGTCGGCATAGATGCCTTCTTTTTCCTTGGCGGAACGCTTGCGGAAGTTGTCGTACTCCGCCATCACGCGGAGATACTTGTCGGCGTTCTCGGCAAGGCTCTTTTCTGCCTTGGAAAGCTTATCCCGAAGCTCCGCGCACTCTTTTTTGTACTTCTTTTCGCTCTTTTTGTCGCTCTCTGCCTCGGTTTTTTCGGTCGTTTCAGCCGGTTCTGCCGTCTCCTCGACCTTTTCATCCTCTTTGGACGCGGTCTCTGCCTGTTCTTCCTTGATTTCTTCAGGAATCATTCCGGATTACCTTACCTTTCTTTGTTTATGCTGAAGTTTGCAGTACTTTCGCACTTTGCGGACGGGATAGAAACCGTTCAGCTGCAAACTTGCTGGGATTTTTCACTCATTTTCCTTTGCCCCATTGGGTTTCGGAAGTTCCGCCGGCCGTGGGGGCTGTCTGTCGGAGCTCATCATATCCGCGATGGACTTCGAGAGCATTTCCACGGTGGAAACCACCTTTGAATAGTCCATCCGGCAGGGTCCGATCACCCCGATGGCGCCCACCGGCTTGCCGTCCACCGTGATGGTTCGGACAACGACGGCAGACTCGCCGTTTTTATCCGCCGTATTCTCGCTTCCGATATAGACGTCCACCCGATCGTGTCCTGCCGAGCTTTCGACCAGCGAAAGCAGATTCTGCTTATCGGAAAGCATCCCCAGCATATCCCGCAGCCGATCCACTTCGGTGAATTCCGGATACTCCAGAAACTGATCGACGCCGCTGACCTGCAGATCGCTCTGCCGCTCCTCCATCAGCACCTCGTAGACGCACTTGATGATGGGCGACGCCAGATCCCGGTAGGCTCCGAGCTGCTCCTCGATCCGAAGCATTTCGGCGAGGGTCAGCTTGTCGGGCTCCTTTCCGGCGATTCCCCGGTTCAGCACCTCCTGCACGCGGTGCAGGATCTCGCTGTCCAGCGGGTATTCGCTGTGCAGACGTCTGGTTTTGATGTTGTTTTCGGAGATCATCACGATCACCAGAAACTCATGCTCATCCAGCAGCATCAGATTCACGCATTTTGCCGTCTGGGTGGTCGGGAAGGAGTGAACCGCGATGGCAGGATAGCGGGTCAGCTTGGAGATCAGCTTTCCTGCGCTTTCGATCACCCGATCCAGTCTGGCGGTACGCTCACGGAGCATCTCGTTGAGCCCACGGATCTCGTTGGCTGTCAGATCGTAGGCCTGCATCAGCGAATCCACATAGAAGCGATAACCCTGCTCGGAGGGGATTCGTCCCGCCGAGGTGTGGGGCTGGATCAGGTAGCCCATCTCGGTCAGCTCGGCAAGCTCGTTGCGGATAGTAGCAGAGGAAAGCGCGATCTGCTGATTTTGCGAAAGCGCTTTGGATCCAACCGGCTCGCCGCAGGCAATATGACTGTCCACAATCGCCTTCAGGATCATCTTTTTCCGCTCGCTTAACCCGTCGCCTTGGTGCATTTCCCTTTCCCCTCTTCCTTTGCTTTGGTTTTTATCTTTTTAGATTAGCACTCTGAATGCTCAAGTGCTAATCTGTGTCTATAATCTACCATAAATGTGCGACAAAATATAGCATATTATATGAACATTTTGTAAACATGCGATTTTTTTAGCAAAAAAGTTGCGCGACCGCTCAAAGCAGCGTTAACAAACAAATAAAAATGATGAGGTTCGGAGTCAAAACCCCGAACCTCGTAAATTATTCAATTTTCAGACTCTTAACCCGCTTCTTGATCTTCCGAAGTTCACCGAGCATATTCACGGCATCTTTGACAGGACTCACCTTGGAATCCCCATGCACCAGTACGTTTGCGGGAACCTCTTCGAAGGAGCATTCCATCCGATCCGCGATCAGCAGTGCCTCCAGATCGAAAGCGAAGCGATCGACAGTGCAGTATCCGAAGATCTTATGTCCCGCTTCCCGGGAGAAGCCCTTGAGTCCCGCCTGGGAATCGCTGTGGGAAAATCCTGCGGCGATCGAGATCACCTTCAGATAGGTCTTGGACATAACCTTGCGAAGGAAGGTATAACTATCGTATCCGCCGCCCTTGACGGCGCGGGATCCGATCACCACATCCGCACCGGTCTGCTCCCAGCGATCATACACGGTTTTGATAATGTCGGCTCCGTAGGCCAGATCGCTGTCGGTGAACAGCAGGAAATCGCCCGTCGCGGCAAGCATACCCTTTCGCACGGCAAAGCCCTTCCCTTTATTGGGGGAATAGGCGATCAGCTTCACGCCGGGATGCTCTTTCGCGTATTCGCGGATGATGTCGGGGCTGCTATCCCCCGAGCCGTCGGAAACAAAGATCACCTCGAACTCCCCTGCTCCGAAATCCCGGGTCAGAGTTTCGTACAGCGTCTTTGCCGAGCTGCCGATGACCTTTGCTTCATTATACATAGGAATAATAACGGAAATTTTCATAGTCAATATTTATCCATTCCGCCGGAGATTCCGGACGGATCCTTATACAGTTATTACGGTCAAAACTTTCGCACCTCGACCAGCTTGGCCTGAATGCAGTAACGCTCGGTAGCCAGATGGGCGTTGGTACAGGTGGAC
>CAYOON010000250.1:0-3302 GCA_964405595.1 uncultured Lachnospiraceae bacterium
AAAGATTTATTATAAATTTGCAGCATAATGACTTCTCTAAATAAAACAAGCAGTCACAGGTTCGAGCCCTGTTCGGGGAGCCAATAACCCTTAGAAACTATGTTTTTGAGGGTTTTCTTTTTTATCGCTGACGCCAATCGTTGTTGATTTTAATATTACATCTGGATCGGAGTAAACTTATTTTTTTATATGAAGTAATATATCGGAAAAGGTAAACTGTATGAACCTTTTATCCATGCATTTCATACCAGTGCCAGGAAGAGCGCTGGCTGCCGATGGGGGAAGCGAATCGCCTGTGAAATCCGCCTGGACGAGCGGCTGTCTAGTGCATCCGGTGAACGATCGGATGGCGATCGACGGCTGGCAGGATGCAGGCGTCACGATGGCATGGATCGAGCATTGTTCTCCGAATGATCCCACCCACCTGTGGCAGCCCGAGTGCCCGAGCACTTCAAAATGGGCGACTACTATTATCTGGTGTTCGGGATCGGTGGGACTTCCCGCTACGGATACTCCAAAAATCCCTACGGGGATTGGGGGTTCCCTGAAAATAACTGCATTCCCTGCGGAAACGTACCGAATTCGGCGGTTCTGCCGGGCAGCGGACGGCGATGGGATTCATCGGGGAAGAGGGCTACGCAGGGCATCTTTGCGCGGTGGAGGCCATCCAAAACCCGGATGGTACCCTTCGATTTGAAGAAATCACGTTATAAATACGGTATTTTGAATAAAGTGAGGTAAAAACTATGTACATTCCTGCAGAAGACCGTTACAGAAAGATCCCCTACCGCCGCTGCGGCAGAAGCGGAATCAAACTGCCCGCCATTTCCCTCGGACTTTGGCATAATTTCGGCGACATCACCCCCTTCGGTGTCCAGCAGCAGATCCTGCGTACCGCCTTTGACAACGGCATCGTCCACTTCGACCTCGCCAACAACTACGGTCCTCCTTACGGCGAGGCGGAGCGGAACTTCGGCATCCATATGGATCGCGACTGGAATACCCACCGGGACGAACTGTTCATCTCCACAAAGGCGGGCTACGATATGTGGGCGGGCCCCTACGGTAACGATGGAAGCCGGAAATACCTGATTGCTAGCCTCGATCAGAGCCTCAAGCGGATGCACTTGGACTATGTGGATGTGTTCTATCATCACCGTCCCGACCCAAATACGCCCATTGAGGAGACCATGCAGGCTCTGCATGACATCGTAAAGAGCGGCAAGGCGCTCTATGTAGGCATTTCGAACTACAATGCCGAACAGACGGCGGTCGCAGTCAAAACGCTGAAGGAAATGGGCACGCATATGCTGATTCATCAGCCCAACTATAATATGTTCAACCGTTCCATTGAACATGGTCTGACCGATGTGCTGAAACAGGAGGGAGTCGGCTGTATCGCGTTCGGCCCTCTTGCCGGAGGTAAGCTGACCGGACGCTATCTGAACGGCATCCCCACCGATTCCAGAGCGATCCACGATCCCCGATTCCTGCGGGCGTCGGACATCAATGAGGATCTGCTTTCGCTGACCCGTAGGTTGAACGCATTGGCGGCGCGGCGCGGTCAGACTCTTGCTCAGATGGCGCTTTCGTGGACGCTGCGTACCGACGCGGTTACCAGCGCGCTGATCGGCGCCAGCAAGCCCGAACAGGTTCTGGAAAACGTGAAGGCTTTCGAGAATGCCGCGTTCACCAAAGAGGAACTGGATGAAATTGATGCGATTCTCGCAAGACAGTAATAAAGTGAAATCACTTTCACTGCGAAAACGTATTGTTGACCGCTTCCGGTTGTGTATAATATAAGACCGCAAATCCCCTTGCCAATCTGACCTAAAAGCAATCTGCCCCGGCGTAATGTCGGGACAGATTTTTTTGCTAATGAGAGTTTTTTTCGTCACGCTTCGATGTCTTTTTCGTCATATACAGCGGGAAATTGACGAGAAAACCTATCCCGAAATTCCGAGTATTTTCGAAGGGATGAAACGTCGCCCAAACTTGACTCAACATCACAATATCGAAAGGAAAATATAATGTGCGGAATTGTTGGATTTACGGGAAATCGTGCAGATAAACAGGAAGTAATCCGCCGGATGGCGGATGCGATCCGGCATAGGGGACCGGACGGAGAGGGTTATTTTCTCGGAGACGGGATTGCGCTGGGGCACCGTCGGCTCTCGATCATTGATCTGGCAGGCGGCTCACAGCCTATCTATAACGAAGATCAATCGCTGGTATTGGTCTTTAACGGGGAGATCTATAACTATCGGATCCTGCGGGAGGAGCTGTTGGCTGCCGGACATACCTTCGCCACGAATTCGGACAGCGAGGTGCTGATTCACGGCTACGAGGAGTATGGCAGGGAACTGCCGAAAAAGCTCCGCGGCATGTTTGCCTTCGTGATCTGGGATAAGCGGGATGGAACGCTGTTTGCGGCAAGGGATGCCTTCGGGATCAAGCCATTCTATTATTATGAGCGGGACGGTCTGTTTCTGTTTGGCAGCGAGATCAAGGTGTTCTTAAAGCATCCCGATTTCCGAAAGGAGTTCAACGAATCCCAGCTTTCGCTCTACCTTTCCTGTCAGTATTCTCCCGGGACGGAGACCTTCTTCAAAAACGTGTTCAAGCTGCCGCCGGCGCATCTGCTGATCCGAAAGGATGGGAAGTTGACCATCGAGCGTTGGTTTGAGCCGCAGTTCAGCCCGGATACCCGCAAGAGCGAGGAGGAATGGATCGACGAGATCGATGGTGTTCTGGCAGATTCGGTTGCGGCGCATATGATCAGCGATGTGGAGGTGGGATCCTTCCTGTCCTCGGGCGTGGATTCCAGCTATGTGACCGCAATTTCAAAGGTGGATAAAACCTTCACGGTGGGCTTTGAGAACAAGCAGTATGACGAGGCAGGTTATGCCAAAGCCTTTTCGGATAGCATCGGAGTACAGGATTCTATATCTACTATTTCCCCCGAGGAATACTGGGAGAAGCTGCCCACGATTCAGTACCATATGGACGAGCCGTTGGCGGATGCCGCAGCCGTCGCGCTCTATTTTCTCAACCGGAACGCTGCAAAACAGGTAAAGGTTTGCCTGTCCGGCGAGGGCTCCGACGAGTTTTTCGGCGGTTACAATATTTATTCCGATCCTTTTACCTCAGTCTGGTACGATCATCTGCCCCGTTTTTTCAGACGGATGATAGGCGGTATAGCTAATCGATTTCCCCGAATGCCCGGCGCAAATTTCCTCATCCGCCGCTCCATGCCGCTGGAAGAGCGGTATATCGGAAATACGCAATTGATGAGCGAAGCG
>CAYOON010000251.1:0-3296 GCA_964405595.1 uncultured Lachnospiraceae bacterium
ACTTCAGGATCCATATTTGTGAGAATTTCTTGCCGTTGTTTTAGCACTAAACTACCCTCTACCAGAATGCGCAAATCCTTCGTGCCGTCGGTTGTGCCTGCCTTGATCTGAACGTAGCCGGAAACATCTTCAGCCGAAGGGGGATTGACGGTCACATCAAAGAATTCGATTTCAACTTTGTAATCTTTTGCGCTTTCGCCGGCACTAATGACACGAATCACCGGTGTTCCGGAAAGATCCAGCACGCAATCTGCGGAAATGTCCCGGAAACTCTTACCATCCGCGGCAAACTGTACTTTCAAACCATCAAATTTCAGAGACACATTTACTGCCGTTAAGTCAAAGTCGTTTACAACTTTCAAATATGCAGAATCTTCGTGAATCTTACTCTCCAAAACATCGAAAGAATCCGAAGTTACACCGGTCAGAACCGGAGCTGCCGACAGAGCGTTGTACTTTTCCGCGATTTCATCTGCGCCCACAGCGTAGTTGTAGATGGTGAAGTCGCCCATGGTGCCGACGAAGCTGGCATCATCCCGCCAGTAGCTGGCGGCGCCCAAGCGAATGGGGGTATCTACAATAGAACCGGTCAGATCGTTGAAGTTGGCGTTGACGTCGCCGGTCACGATCGGGTTCGTGTTCCCATCCGAATAGATCTTCAGAACATCACCGTCGATGACATAGGTCAGCAGATGCCAATTATTCTGCGAAATCACATAGGAAGAAGAAGCCGTTGTGATGAGCTCGATTCCGCCGCCTCTTACCTTGGTGGATTTTACGGAGAACCGGGGTCCGTTGCCGTCCCATCTAGTATTGGCTACGATAAAGTTATCGTTAATACCGCCAATATTTCTGCCCATGCTGAACCATGTATTTCTGCCGTCAGTTCCGTTCTCCTTGAGCCAAACCTGGATGGTGACAGTATCGCCGGTGCCGCGGAATACGCTCTGAGGAATGTCGACATAGCCCGCGCCGCCGTTCGCCGACTTGCCCAAATTGTTGAAATTGAGGGTATCATAGGTGCTGTTCACCGACAGGGAACCGGTGTTTACCAAGGTACCGTCGAAACCGTTGCCGGTCAGATCGGGCACTCTGCCGTTTACGATGTTGGCGAAGTCGTAGTGGAGGACGACCTTATCGGTTTTTTCGTTGTTGTTCGCCTGCACCTGCGGCTCGGTGGTGAAAATGTTGGTTTCATACACCGTTTTCGCGATCTGGGATGTAATAAAGTCAAAGATCAAATATCCGTACTGTTCGCCCTTTTGCAGTTTGTGATTGCTGTTGAAATAGGAATTCACCGTATTGGCATTACTTTGCACACTGCTAAAAAGACTCGCCGCACAGCTAAAGAAATTGATATAATACTGATTTGCCTTTTTCTTGCTTTCAGCCGTTCTTAAGAAATTTACCGCAGTAGTCCGCTTATTATTTGCAGACAGACCGTAATTGTCCTGTACAAAATAGGTCGTCACCGCATCAGAAGTGGAGACCGGGATAACGGGATGCTCGGTATTTTCACATTTATCCTTCCAGAAGAAGTCCATTCCGCCGTTATCTCCCGCAAAATCGCCGGGGAATCTTCTTACCAGTACGATCTTACCCCGTACATCATCCAGAGTAGGAATTTCATTGGACTTGGTATAGAAAAAACTGGGATCCGCATTGACAAATGTCAGCAGTCTTGCCATTAAATCCGGTCTGCCGTTCGTGTTCTCATCATTGATGGTCATGAAGATGGTCTCGGAAGGATGCGCTGTCAAGAAGGTCTTACACCAGTTATAGACATCGGAAAATAGCAGGTTTCTTCCGCTATTAGAGCCATATTTTGCCGCATAGGACGAATGGGACAAACCAAAATCCTGTACCGTCTTTCCGTTTACGGTACTATCCTGCGTTGTATTTTTGGTGTCACAACGAATATCCAGATACCGCACACCCATTTCCAATTGCTGAGCAATGTTTGTATCCTGACATTTATTATACGACGTAAGTGAAATATACTGCGTCACCGTATCGTGGGTGCCCGGCATATTGATCTGACTGAGCAATGTCGCCCCATCGATATAGTTCATCCAGTTGGTGGCGTCAAGACCTGCCGGTATACCATCGGTGAACCCGTTATTAATGGTCGTCGTTGCCCGATTGCTGAATACGGCGGAATTTCCCGAATTCCCGATCCACACGGTCACGGAAAGATCGGAAACCGAATAAGCCGCGTCTAAATCGGGGTTAAATGTAACCGATCCTGCCATGTTGGAATAGATGTCTTTGGAAACGTTTGGTTCCTCGTTAACCACAAATACATTTCTGTTTTCCACCCGCAAAAATCCATTCCCGACCCGCTGCTTGTCTACCAACACCGTGCCGTCGGTGGTGGCGATGCTGACATACATTTCCAGATTGTCGCCGAGCGACGCATCCGTATACTGGATGGTCAGCTCGCTGTTACGGTCTACCGTGTCTGCACCGCTGAGCAGGTTCACCGCCCGCAGATTGAAGGACAATGTACCCGGGCTTGCCGCGTATTCGGTGGCCGCCGTCACGGAAAGCTCGCCGATTGGTCCTACTAAGCCGACGGTGCCCATCAAAAGGGTCGAAACCAGCACGCAGGAAAGTAACTTGGTTTTGAATTTCATTTTCCTGAACCTCCCAATTTTAATCATGCAAAACCTACACTTTTTCCTTATTATACCTGAATGTTGCGCAAATTGCAATGATAAGTTGCAATAGTTTACAAAGTAGTAACAAGTTGCGGTAGATTGACTACTGTTTACAAGCGAAGGACGGAGAAAACCAAAGTCGCCGCCGATCGAGGATGTCAGGCGGCATAGATTCAATTAAGCTCCTCGTAAAACAGCTTCTTCGGGGGGGCGGTAAGCGAGGACTTTTCCGGGCAAACCGCTTATGCAGTCGACAAAAAGCGCAAACCGGCTCTAAATCTATCGATTTAGAGCCGGTTTGCGGGACGCGTAAATCAACGCCTTTGGTGCTGATTTTGCTAAGCGCGAAAAGACCGTGAAAGACGGGTGCCCTGCGTTAGTGTGAACACGCTCTAGGTTTCACTCCAAGTATCCCGCGATCCGCCGACCTGTGATACGCCAGAAATCGCGATCCATCAAGTAGATCAGCTTCTTCAGGCGGGCAATCGACAGCTCGTAGCCCTCTACGGCGTTCGGCATCAAAACTACCCTATGTCCATTCAGAACGTGTACGCTGAATGTCTCCGACTTGTGCAAAACGAAGGTCTCGGTCTCTATTTCGTCCACCCGTGTAAACATGCCGCCCTTGCCTCTGGC
>CAYOON010000252.1:0-3292 GCA_964405595.1 uncultured Lachnospiraceae bacterium
GGTGGCTTTGATCGTGTCGAATGCCTCGGTGATCGTCATGGTTTCCTTGAGTTCCACGAACTCCACCGTCATGATGCTTCCCGCCGAATCGTCGGGGTAGTGCAGAATTTCGTTGATCCCCTTGCGTGTCTCTCCGTCGGCGTTGGCGAGGATTCGCTTGACCACGTTGGCGGGCATCTCCTCAATCAGGTCGACGGTATCGTCAAGGAACATCTCCTCAAGGACGCTTCGCAGCTCCACGTCCGAGAAGCCGTGGATCAGCATCATCTGAATGTCGTGATCCATCTCGACGAAGCACTTCGCCGCCTGCTCTTTGCCGATCAGCCGGAAGAGCACCGGGCGTTTTTCATCGGGCAGCTCCGAGAGGATTGCCGCCAGATCGATGGGGTTCATGTCGTTCAGCATCTGCTTTAAGGTTGAATATTTCTTTTCGGCAAGCAGGTTCAGAATGAGTTCCTGTTCTTCCATGTCCTACTCTCCTTTTCTGATGAATTATGCGGGGAATTTCAACCCCTTCTTCTAAAAATATCATACTATTTTGACTTGTTTGTGTAATTTGTATGAACTGCGGATGAATTGAGCAAAAAAATTTTCTTTGAAATCGACCAAACCCACTTGACAAGGAGAAGAAAAATCCATATAATAAAATGTGGAAATGAATTATTTCGAAATCCGGGAAAATAAAGGATTTTGATCAAAAACCGGAAGACGGAAAGGCATGGTAGTAAAATGGCGAAAACCGATTATATAAAGGTCGTGAAATTCGGAGGCAGCTCGCTGGCTGACGGAGCGCAGTTTGCAAAGGTTGCGTCCATCGTAAAGGCGGAGCCCTACAGACGGTATGTGATCCCTTCCGCGCCCGGACGCCGTAACGATCACGACGATAAGGTCACCGATCTGCTGTACGCGTGCTGTAATCAGGCAGCAGCGGGACAGGATTTCTCCGATACTTTTGCGAAAATCAAGGATCGATTCAACACAATCATCAGCGATCTTTCGCTGAATGTGAGCCTCGATGGCGAGTTCGCGAAAATTGAAAACCATCTGTCCGGCGACGCTCCTTCGGCGGACTATGTAGCCAGCCGGGGCGAGTATCTCAACGGCATTCTGCTGGCGGCCTATCTGGGCTTCGACTTCGTGGACGCCGCCGACGTAATCTTCATCAAGGAAAACGGCCAGTACGACGTGGAGAAGACCAATGAGGTCATGACAAGCGTGCTGGAATCCCACCCCTTTGCGGTAATCCCCGGCTTCTACGGCAGAGGCGCGGACGGCAGGGTCAAGACCTTCTCCAGAGGGGGCAGCGACATCACGGGATCCATCGTGGCAAGAGCGGTGCAGGCATCCATCTACGAGAACTGGACTGACGTGTCGGGCTTCCTGATGGCAGATCCGCACATTGTGGCAAATCCCAAGGTCATCGAGACGGTCACCTACTCCGAGCTGCGGGAGCTTTCCTACATGGGCGCAACCGTGCTGCACGAGGAAGCCGTATTCCCCGTCCGCGCGGCGGATATTCCGATCAACATCCGCAACACCAATCGCCCCGACGACAGAGGAACCATGATTGTCCTGCGCGCCAGCCTCGATCATAAGTGCGACGGCATCACCGGTATCGCCGGGCGGAAGGGGTTCTCGGTTATCAACATCGAGAAGGATCTCATGAACAGCGAGATCGGATTCGGCAAGAAGGTTCTGGACGTGCTGGAGCAGTACGGCGTCTCCTTCGAGCATATCCCTTCGGGTATTGATACGCTGGGCATCGTTGTGTCCTCCGCGCTGCTCAATGCCCACAGACAGGAGATCATCGACGGAATCCGCGCGGCGGTGAATCCCGACTCGCTCTATATCGAGGACGGACTTTCGCTGGTAGCGGTGGTCGGACGGGGTATGGTCCGCAACATCGGTACGGCGGCGAGAATCATCTCCGCGGTGGCCAGCGCGGACGTCAACATCCGTATGATGGATCAGGGAACGAGAGAGAACAATATCATTCTCAGCGTAGAGGAAGCGGACTTCGATAAGACCGTCCGCGTGATTTACAATGAATTTGCAGGCTGATCTCTGGACGAAACTCAAAGATAGCGAAAAGCCCATCCTGCTCTACGGGATGGGCAACGGCGCCGATAAGATCCTCGCGGTTCTCGAAAGCCGCGGGATCGCGGTCGCCGATTTTTTTGCTTCCGACGGCTTCGTGAGAGGGCACAGCTTCCACGGGAAGCGGGTGCTGTCCTTCACCGAGGCGAAGGAGAAGTACGGCGATTTCGTGATCCTGCTCTCCTTCGGAAGCGCGCTGCCCGATGTGCTGGCGAACTTCTACCGAATGGACGAGCAGATGGAGTTCTACGCCCCGGACGTCCCCATCGCCGGGGAAGAGCTGTTCGATTCCGCCTTCTATCAGGCGCATCTGGACGAGCTTGCCAAGGCGCGGTCGCTGCTTGCGGACGAGGAGTCCCGGGCGGTCTTTGATCGGGTGGTGGAATACCGCCTGACCGGGTCGATTCGTCCATTGCGGGAATCCTTCACCCCGGAGGAGCAGATCTGGCGGGAAATCCTGCGCCCTGAGCGATACCAAAGCTGCGCCGATCTGGGTGCCTATACCGGCGACAGCATCCGCGCACTGCTGGAATACGCGCCGGATGTAAGCCGGATCGAGGCCTTCGAACCCGATCCCCGCAGCTATAAGAAGCTGTGCGCCTATCTGGAGCAGTCGGGGTTGACCTTCGCCCGCGCCCACCATGCCGGAGCGTGGAATGTCGATACTACGCTGACTTTCTCATCGGAGGGCAACCGGAATTCGTCGATATACGGGATCAAACGGGGCGTGGAGACCGCTATGCTCCGTGTGGACAGCGTGATGAATGGCGAGCGGCTGGACTATCTGAAAATCGACGTAGAGGGAGCGGAGCGGGAGGCACTGGAGGGCGCGGCGGATACGATCGCGCGGTGGAAGCCCGACATCCGACTGTCGCTCTACCATCGCAGCCGGGATCTGTTCGCGCTGCCGCTTTATCTGCATTCGATCTGCCCGGAATATCGCTTCTATCTGTGCCGCCCGGAGTACGTCCCGGCGTGGGATCTGTGTTTGTACGCAATCTCGGACGGAGAATAAGCGGCGTCCAAAAAAAATTTGAAAAATTTTTCAAAAACCCCTTGCAAAACGGAAAAGGATGTGCTATAATAGCAAACGATCCGTGCGTACGGGGTATATGGAAGAGTATCGAAGTGGTCATAACGGCCCTGACTCGAAATCAGGTAGTCACGCAAGTGGCTCGTGGGTTCGAATCCCACC
>CAYOON010000253.1:0-3260 GCA_964405595.1 uncultured Lachnospiraceae bacterium
CGATGAGTCTCTCGAGAGGGAGAATGTATTCAGCCCTATCAGCACGGTCCGGACGTGCCGGGTACGTTCATACCGCCGGTAATCTCGGTCATTGCTTCTTCGTTGACTGCCTCGACCTTCTTGATCGCCTGATTTACGGCTGCTACCAGAATATCGGACAGCGTCTCAATATCCTCGGGATCTACGACGTCCGGCGAAATGTCGATGGAAAGAATCTCCTTCTTTCCGCTGATCTTCACCGTAACGGCTCCGCCGCCTGCATGGATCTCGTATTCCTTCTCGTCCAGCTCGGCCTGCTTCGCTTCCATGTCAGCCTGCATCTTCTGTGCCTGCTTGATCATACTCTGCATATTCGAGGGTCCTTTGTTGAATCCTTCGGGTAATCTTGATTTCATAGTAAACTTTCCTTCCTTTCTTTGGATGCCCCGAGTTTTCGATAGTATAGCTAACTGCAAATCCGTGCCGCTCCGGCACGATAGCCGAAAACCCGTCGTTCACAAGTGCCGTCAGGCTCCCTTGAACTTGGCTTTTTGCGCAGATCCTGCGCAGAATATGTTCATCACCCGGATATCGGGTGGGAAAACCGGATTAAATCAGTCCGTCGAACAGGTTGTCCCGGACTTTCGGACGCGCGCTGACCTGTAAAATCACGCGGGTTAACTTTTCACCATCGGCAATCGCCAAAGCTTTCAGCGCATCCGCTGCCTGCACATTCTCCAGCATCATCTTTCCGAAGGAGTCAGTCAGATTCACATAGAGCGTGCCGCTCTGCTCGTCATACATTGCCCCCGCTTTGCGCAGATAGGGGGATTCCGCAATATGAATCCGCGCGAATCGCTCTACCAGCTCCGCCCAGCCTGCGTATTCGGCAAGCTCCGGCTCCGCGGACGAGTTATCGGGGACACTCACAGTCTCGGTCTTCGGCACGGCATCCGACGCCGTTTTCGGTGCGGGCGCTGCCGTGGGTGGGGGATTTCCGTCGATCGGCTCTGGCGCACGGATACCGGAAACGGTCAGTGCGGTCAGCTTATCGTTCAGTTCCGCGATTCTAGCGGACAGCGCTTCGTTGGAATCGCCTGCCGCCTCGCCGCACATCCGAAGGAGAGTTACCTCCGCCGTTACGCGCTTGTCCGCGCCTCTCGACATGGACAGATACGCCGATTCCAGCAGCTTCAGGTGATAGACCATCGCGCCGTAGCGGAATGCGGCGGCCAGCTTGGTCAGATCGGCAAGCTCGGCATCGGACACGTCCAGTATATCCTTGGACACCGACGACGCGCTCTCTATCTTCATGGCTCTCTGCACCATCATATCCCGGTAAAAAGCGGACAGATCGGAAAAGAAAACCGACAGATCGCAGGAAGAACGATGGATTTTCGCGATTTCTTCGAAAATCGTCTGATAATCATGTTTTTGTACGGCGGTGACCACGCGGATCACGCCTTCCCTGCCGACAACGCCCGAAACCTCGCCGACTCTCGCGGTGTCTACCTTCTGACCGCCTGCATAGCAGAGTTCCAACAGGCTGATGGAGTCACGCATACCGCCCTGGGACAGCTTCGCGATCAGACGGGCTCCGTCCTCGGTCAGTTCGATTTGCTCTTCGCCGGCGATATAGGCAAGCCGATCCATGATGGTCTGCACAGGGATCCGACGGAAGTCGAAACGCTGACAGCGGGACAGGATGGTCGCTGGGATCTTTTGCAGCTCGGTGGTAGCCAGTACGAAGATCACTTTTGAAGGAGGTTCCTCCAGCGTTTTGAGCAGGGCGTTGAACGCGCCCTCCGTCAGCATGTGAACCTCGTCGATAATGTAAACGCGGGTGCCCATCTCGGAGGGAGAGAAGATCACCTCGTCCCGGATGTCCCGGATGTAGTCCACGCCGGTATTGCTGGCGGCGTCCATCTCGAGGACATCCAGCGACGCGCCCGAATCGATGGCGCGGCAGGTCTCGCATTCGTTGCAGGGATCGCCGTTTTTCAGGTTCTTGCAGTTGGCGGCCTTGGCGAGGATCTTCGCACAGGTGGTCTTTCCCGTTCCGCGGGAGCCACAGAAGAGATAGGCGTGGGAGAGCAGTCCTTCCTGTGCCTCATGCGCAAGTACCTTCGTGATGTGATCCTGTCCTACGACCTCGGAAAAGGTTTGCGGACGCCATTTTCGATAGAGCGCCTGATGCACGAAGATTCACCACCTTACCACTTAACAAGAAGAAAAAGGATATAAAATAAGACCATACACCGTCCTTCGAACAAGACTGCATATGCGGAAAAGGAGGAATATGCTCCGGACAGGCGAACCTGTGGCACATCAGCGAGACCGCTTAATGCTGCTTGGTTCCCCACCTGACATGGTTCACGGGCGCTGATTGCACAGGACCCATCCTTCATCACACATTGACTCGGTTCAGACCATACCCAGCTTGCCCTCAGAGACGGAAACCACCCCTGCTATAGCGGATTGCAGGTTACAAGACACCGCTGGCTCCCCGGCCGGTATGGCCTTATTTTATACCCTTTTATTTGATTACTCTATTAGTATAGCACATTTTGATCGATTTTGCAAGTCTTTTGCAAAAGAATTTTGTAAACAAGGTTTAAACATTTATCCGAAGCCGCCTTTGGCGGCTTCGGATGGCCTTTTCGGGTAATCAAGTGATCTTTATCACCTGCACAATCACCCATTCGTCATTCTCGTAGTGCATTACAATCTTATATTGCCCGCCCTCCGGGAATCGAAACGTATATTGAATTCGATCGGTCACTCCGGACGTGTTGATATGCTTCTCGATTCCCCGAAGCTCCGGCTGAACATCCAAACCGTATCTCTGCCGGATTTCGGCTGTGTTCATCAGATGCTCCAAGGCGATCTGACAGGTTTCGGTTTGCATTTCTTCCGCCATGCGCCCTTTCAGATAATGTAAAAGCACAAGCGAAAAGGTTGCGAAAACGACAAACGCAAGAACGACTATAAGAATTATCGTTCTTTTTTTCATCCCTTTGATTCTGGTTCGTATATCCACTATAAACCTCTCAACCCATGCTTATTTCGCGTTCATTTTCAGATAGGCATTGATGAACCCGTCGATATTGCCGTCCATGACCGACTGGATGTTGACCTCCTCGTAGCCGGTACGGGTGTCCTTCGCCAGCGTGTAGGGCATGAATACATAAGAACGGATCTGCGCGCCCCATTCGATGTTCGCCTTGATTCCCTTGATGTCGTCGATCTTTTGCAAATTCTGCTGGCTCTTCATCTCCATC
>CAYOON010000254.1:0-3213 GCA_964405595.1 uncultured Lachnospiraceae bacterium
GACTTATGAAGGGGAGATAGAGGCTTCAGAAACCGGAGAATATAAATTCATACTGCCGTCCAACGATGATCTGTGTCTCACGCAAGAAATCCGGGAAATATGCAGCAAAATGAATATTGATTTCAAAGATCATATTATTGTCGGCGAAGATCAGTACACTTCTGTGGTTAATTATCTTGATAAAAGACGATGAAAATGTTATCGAAAAAAACGATTCTCTATGCGGTTCTCTGTATCCTTCTGATCGTACTCCCGCTCGGTCTGATCGGGTGTAATGGCAGGAATAATCCCGCGGATTCAACCAGCGGTCAAACGACCGACAATGCACAATCTACTGTTCCGCCAACTACCGAACCGCCTGTTCCCGTATATCCCGGAATCCGGCTCAATGGCTGGACACCGAATCCCGTCGGCATTGAGAACAGCGCGCCCAAGCTGCTTGCGGGGAAGAATACGCTGTCCGTTCTGAATAACTACGGAAGCGAGCTGTCTCTGCATCTGACCTTCTCGGAGCCGATCACGACCGAATCGGGGGAGAGTACCTCCGAACTGTCGCTAACCGTTCCCGACGAAGAGCAGACCGTCATCACCTTCGAAGCGCAGTCAGGCGTTCTGGACAGCATCCGAATCGCCTGCGATACGTCAGACTATCGCTATATCTATACCGAAAACGGTCTGCTGACGGCTCTGAACGCCGGGGAGACCTGTACGCTCTGTCCCTGCGTCAATCTGCAAATTGCAGAGAATCTGACACTATCGAAGCCCTTTTCGCTGCGCCTTACCGCCGCGAAGCTGGATTTGCAGGGAAGTGTTCTCTTTTCCTCCGGCACAACCGGTAGTGTGAGCATTCGAGAAGATGAAAAGGGTCTGTTCACTTGCAAGGAATTCTTTGCGGAAGCACCGTCTTTTGATTTTGAACTGCCTGTCAGCCTTTCCGACCTGATGAAGGCACCCTCCTTCTATCTGCGGGCGAAATCGCTGAACAAAACCCCCATCTCTGCCGGTGAGCGGATGATCGTCTCCGCCTCCGCGCTGGATCGTCTGCTGGATTCCGAGCGCCTTCCCAATCTGCGGGAAGGGGATACGATCCGATTCTCGGGATCCTTTACCGTAACGAAAGAGTATTCCTTCGATTATCCGCTGAATTTTATTTTTGAAAACGGCGTAACGCTGGAAAACTCCATTCAACTAACGATCAACAAGGAATGTAAAGTATCCATCCTCGACAGTGATTCGACACTTCCGGTGTTCCCGGTGCGGATCAGCGCCCCGAAGTGCGATCTGACTTGGGAGAGCTGCAAGCTGGCTCTGTTCGAAATCGGGGACAATCTGAACGTCCGATCGCTGAACGGCAGAAATATCGAGGAATACATCCTCGGCGGCAGCGGTAGCGCGAAAATCAAACAGGTCGCCATGCTCCGGGCCGAAAATCAGAATCTTTCTGAAAGCATTACATGGACGCTGGACGCAGATTCCTGTATTCTACGAGCAAAAATCAGCTGCGTGCTGGATCCCGCACTGCTGAAGAAGGCGAAGCTCACCGTCACGGCCGATACCGGCGGCGAGGTGACCTTTGATGGCGCGACTTCCCAGTCAGGCTTGGTGGATCTGACCGATCCGCTGGGCGCCTACCTGACGGTTACCGACAAAAACGGAGAAATCCGCCGTTATGTGATCCTGACGGAATACGTTCCCACAAAACTGCCCGTCGTGATCATCGAAACCGAGAATCGCGCGGAGGTTACATCCAAGGATGAATATATCAACGCGACGATCTCCATAAACAGCGATTATGTGGACACATTTCCGTCGCTGGATCCGACTATGGTTACAATCCGGGGTCGCGGAAACTCCACATGGGATATGCCCAAAAAGCCTTATAAGCTGAAATTTCCCTTCAAAACCTCGGTTTTGGGCATGGAAAAGGCCAAGGATTGGACGCTTCTCGCCAACTATATTGATTACTCGCTTATCCGCAACAGTGTAGCACTGGACGCAGCGGCTTATCTTACGGGAATGCCCTTTGCCATGCACCAGCACCCGGTGGATGTGTTCGTTAACGGGGAATACGTGGGCGTATACTCCATCGGCGAACAGATTGAGGTAAAAAAGGGAAGAGTCGAGCTCACCGACAACGGCACGGACGTAGATACCGGGTATCTGTTAGAGGTGGGCGGTACGACCTCCGAAGATACTTGGGACGTTACCTGTTTCCAGACCGAGCTGATGAAGTACGTCAAGGTGCGTACCGCGAACACGTCGAACCTGACCAAGGAGCAAGTGGCCTATATCAAGGACTATGTGAAGAATGCGGATGCCGCCATCATCGCCGGTGAGGGCTACGAGGACTATATCGATATGAACTCGCTGATCGACTGGTTCATCCTGCACGAGCTGGCGTACAACGTGGATTCCAGCTTCCGCAGATCCTGCTTCTTAACCAAGGACGTGGGCGGCAAGCTGAAGATGGGTCCATCCTGGGATTTCGATCTGTCGTTCGGAATATTTAATCGCTGTCCCAGAGATGGAACCGGCTGGGCGTGCCTGTACGAATCCAGCGACGACTATCTGTGGACAAACTGGATGACCTATCTTCTGAAGGATCAGAAGTTTATCGACATGCTGCAAAAACGGTGGAACGAGGTCAAGGACGGACTGCTCGAGCATATGCTCGCCGCCATCGACAGCTACGGCGAGCTGGTGACACCCTCCGCCGCCTGTAACTTTACGGTATGGAAGATTCTCGGCGTGAAGAACCGATTCCAGCCTACCTACACGACGAAATTCAATACCTATGAATCCCATCTGCAATTCTTCAAGGACTATCTGACTCTGCGTTGGAATTGGATTGATCAAAACATCAAGGTTGTTGAATAAGCAATATGCACAATTATTTTTACTAATTTTTGTTAAATATACATATTGCATTTTTGTGAATGCTGTGCTATAATATCATAGTAACTTATGGAGGCATAGCTCAGCTGGTTAGAGTGCATGCTTGACATGCATGAGGTCACTGGTTCGATTCCAGTTGTCTCCACCATCAAAACAAATCCGAACCGATTATGGTTCGGATTTGTTTTTTCAGTAGAAAGGATACCGCATGGAAGCTACGGATGAATTCTGGAAGATCATAGACGAGCTGATCGACAGTTCCGGATAATTCTGCTATATTTGGTATAATTACCACTATAACTTGTAATAATCCAGCAG
>CAYOON010000255.1:0-3208 GCA_964405595.1 uncultured Lachnospiraceae bacterium
CATGATGGATTTGCGGGATACCCAGCGGGAGGACGGCGCGCTGCCCGGAACGGCTCCCACCGGCAGGTACGCCGGAATGTCCTGGGGCGGCTTCGGCTGGGCGGATGGCGGCGTGATTGTCCCCTATAACCTGTACATGATGTTCGGCGACACTACTGTGATCCGCGAGAACTGGGATCTGATGCAGCTTTATGTGGACGGCTTCCTCGGATCGACCAACAAGGAAGGCGGAACGCTCCGCTGGGGTGACTGGCTGGCCTACGAGAGCAACGACGACGGCGTCCGCCGGATGCTTGCCATCGCCTATTACGCATGGGATGCTCTTCTGATGTCTGAAATGGCACAGGCCATCGGACTTCCCGAGGAAGCGGCGCGCTATCAGGCCCTCTACGAGACCGAAAAGGAATACTTCATCTCCAAGTATGTACAGCGAAACGGCACGCTCAGCCGGGGCGAGCAGTCGGTTTGCCTGTATGCGCTCTATCTGGATCTGCTCCCGGATGAGGCATCGGTAAAGGCGGTCACCAATCAGCTTGTCAAGAATATCGAGCGAAACGGCAACCGTCTCCAGACCGGATTTTTGGGTACCGCGATCCTGATGCCCACCCTGACGAAGATCGGCAGAAGCGACATTGCCTACACCCTGCTGCTCCAGCACAAGAATCCTTCTTGGCTCTACTCGGTGGATCAGGGCGCGACTACGGTCTGGGAGCGTTGGAACTCCTACACCAAGGAATCGGGCTTCGGCGACGTGGACATGAACTCCTTCAACCACTACGCCTACGGCTGTGTGGCAAGCTGGATGTTCGACACCATGGCGGGAATCGACTACGACAAGACGAATCCCGGCTTCAAGCGCATCGTGCTGGCTCCAAAGCCCGATACCCGACTTGCGGTGACCGCCTCCTACGATTCGGCCTACGGAACGATCAAGGCGAAATCCACCTTCGAGGGTAGCACCTGGATCTACGAGTGCGGCCTGCCCTCCAATACCACGGGTGAGATCCGCATTCCCGTCGGTGAAACGGGCTCCTCCACGGTTAACGGCAAGAGCGTAACGGAACTCACGCTGGAAACGGACGGAATCCGGTTTGTCGAAATGTCGGACGGAACGGCGATTTTCGAAGCCGTTTCCGCATCCTTCGTATTTCGCACGGAAATCTGATTAAAAACAGGAAAAGACTTGTACAATGGGAAAATCCCACTTGTACAAGTCTTTTTATTACAATATTCAGAATTCAGATGATCTTTCTGGCCTCCAGATAGTATCGCTTTTCGCAGGCGTGTCCCATGGAGAAGGTCTTACGGGGGAGTACGCCATCGTGGGCGATACTGCGGAATAACCGATCCTTCTGGATGGGTTGGAGCAAGAATCCGATGCTGTTCTCTGCCTCGGATAGCTTTCGCAGTACGTCGTCCCCGTGGATGTAGTCGATCACGCCGCCTTGCTTACCGAGATAAGCGTCCAGAAACGACTGCAAAATCCCGATCGGCAGCTCTCCCTTGGCGGGATCCAGATAGATCGTACCGCTCCGATCCCCCGCGTACCATGTCACGGGATAGCCCTCTTCGGATCCCGCGGCCGATGTAAGGGCGGCAAGCAGCGCGTCGGGATCGGTGTCCTTGATAATGCGGTGAATCGGCTCGAACTTCTGGGTCTCGTCGTGCAGATTCTCCAATACCAGCAGGGCATATCTGGCCGGATGGTTCGTGAAATCCACATCCGGGTTTGCCTTCTTCAGATCCTCGTAGCAGGCTTTTGCGGTGGCAAGGGAGTGATTTCCGTCGCCCACCGCATAGAGCAGAGGGGAAAGGCTTTCGACCGCACAGCGGGCAGATAAGCGCTCCTCGTAGGCGGTCAGCTTTCGGGAGAAATCGTCCGCCGCAGAACCGGCGACCAGCCAGCCCGCCAGATGTCCGCCGCCCGCCATCAGATCGAATTCGTACAGCTTGGGCAGATCGTCCTTGACGGCAGCCACCGACTCGATCAGCGTGCGCTCCATATCGTCGCAGAGCAGCAGGATGTGCGGCAGCTCGACGGGAGCGTACTGGCGGATTTTTTTCCGGGGCGGGATCCGTTCCTCCACCGTCCGCTCGGTCGCGCGGACTGCCGAGACCGAGCCGCTGTGAAAGTCGTATGCCTCCAGATCCACGGCACCGACGATGCCTTTGCGGATCGTGCCGTTTACAAGCGTCCGCTCCACATAGATGTACGAACTGGGATACTCCTTGAACAGCCCCTCGTTCAGATAGCGCGCCATGGTCTGGGCGATCGCCGCCGCCCGGTCGCTGTCGTCGCCGGTAAGCTCGGCTTCGGGCAGCACCATGCGCAGCGAGGAGGGAGCGTCCCCGACGGTTTTGTAGACCTCCTCCCAGTATTCGGGCTGGGAGGTAAACTGATCGCAGGCGATCACCGCCCATTTTTCGAGACTGTCCACCTTCGGCAACAGGATATTTGCAGGCAAAAATACGCTCATTTTATCATTCCTTTTTATCAGATTACGCGAAGCCGGATAATTCCGTCAATTGCGCGGATTTTCTCGGCAAAAGCATCGGAAATATCGGCGTTGATGTCCAGCATGGTGTAAGCGTAGTCGCCGCGGGATTTGCTCAGCATATTCTCGATGTTGATGCCGCCCGCCGCGATCACGCTCGTGATGGAGGTGAGGGTGTTCGGGATATTCCTGTGGATGACGCAGATGCGCTTCTCGCCGCTCTTCGGCAGGGTGATCTCGGGCAGGTTGACCGAGTTGACGATGTTGCCGTTTTCGATGTAGTCAATCAGCTCCTTGGCTGCCATAGTCGCGCAGTTATCCTCCGATTCGGGCGTGGACGCGCCCAGATGGGGGATGGCGACCACTCCGTCGGTGCAGAGCAGATCGTTGTCCGGGAAGTCGGTGACGTAGGCAGCGACCTTACCCGACGCCAGCGCCGCCTTCAGATCGGCGTTGTTCACAAGGCCTCCGCGGGCGAAGTTCAGGATCCGCACGCCATCCTTCATGGTGGCGATGGACTCGGCGTTGATCGTATCCTTGGTTGAGGGGGTCAGCGGGACGTGAAGGGTGATGTAGTCGCACTTTTTGAAAATTTCTTTAATATCGTTGATGTAAACGGCGTTGTGGTTGAGGTTCCATGCCGATTTCACCGAGAGATAGGGATCGTAGCCGTAGACCGTCATGCCCAGATGGTTGGCGGCGTTGGCAACCAT
>CAYOON010000256.1:0-3201 GCA_964405595.1 uncultured Lachnospiraceae bacterium
GCCCTTTTCTTTTTGCCAAGCTTTTTCGATTCGCCGCTTGCGGCGAATTGGGCCTTTTTGGTCAAAAGAAAAAGCGGACTAACAAATCCGATTTCATAATACCTCTGTCGCAAAACAACAGGTTATATCCATATCATTCTACCACAATCCCGACCGCTTGTCAAGGACTTTGGCGGGGTCGATGGAAGAATATTCAAAAAAGTTTTACAGAAAATGCGCAAAAGGGATCGAAAACTTCTTGCATAATCTTCTCTTTTGTGGTAGAATATAGAAAACGGAAATGAAAGGCTGGGATGATCGTGGATAACGATACCATGAACAACGACTATTACTCGGACGGGGACATGAAGCCCAAAAGCAAAATCGGGAAAATCTTCCGCTGGATCGGGATCCTGCTGATCCTGCTGGTTTATCTGCTGCTTATGTTCCGGATCTTCATCAAGGGCGATCCGAAAAGCGCGAAACAGTTCCTGTGGACGAGCGATACCGTCGCCGCCTACGAACGGGATCCGTCTTCCTTCAATGTTTACACCCAGAAGATTCAGTCCTTCAGCTATCCCACCGGAGAAAAGGACAAAAACGGGGTTGACATGTATGAAACCCGCACCTATAACGATATTACCTCCGGCGGATCCTTCATGATCAGCAATCTGATCTATGTCGAATCGGCGAAGGAGCTGCAAATCACCGTCCGTTTCAACCGTTCCTCGGTAGAAAAGGTGCAAAAGCTGTACAACCTTTCCGAGAAGCCCACCGGCGAGATCTACTTCTTCGCGCTGGACGACGGATCGGACTATTACACCGACTACAGCTATGTCGCCACCAAGCGCTTCACCTACGAATACCGCCGTCTGGTCTTCTCAAACGTGGATCTTGCCAACACCGAAACGCTGAATCTCAACATATACTATATTGACGACGTAACGCCCTCGGCACCGCTGGTCTTTGATCCCAAAGAGGACTACGCCGAGCGGGGAGTTCTGACGATCTACGACAAGAAACTGGGCTGGGAAGACTACAATATAAAAAACGCCCTTCCCGCAGAGGTCAACGGCAAGCTGAAATCGGCGCACTACGTTCCCTTTGACGACTGATTGAAAGGATTATCACCTATGCTTTTACCCCAAAAAGAAACCACCATCGCCTATCGCTGTCCCGCCTGCGGAGCGGGAATCCTGAGTCTGGTGGGCGTATTCTCCCTGTCGGGAGATCTCCTGAAGCTCAAATGCTCCTGCGGCAAATCCGAACTGACTATGACCTACACCTCCGACCGCTCCCTTCGGCTCAGCGTTCCCTGTCTGGTATGCAGCAAGCCCCACCACTTCAAGCTGGGGCAGAACACCTTCTTCCGCTCCGACGACGATGTTTTCCGTCTGCCCTGCACCTACACGGGTCTGGATCTCTGCTTCATCGGCAAGAAGGAACGGGTGCAAGAAGCACTGACCAAGGCGGACGAAGAACTGGTTCAGCTGATGGAAGAGGCGGGGCTGAACGACCTGAACGATCTTCACGAGCAGGACGAAGACATGTCGGAATACGATCCCGAGATGGACGCCATCATCCGCTATATGCTCGCCGAGTTGAAGGAGGAGGACAAAATCCACTGCCGATGCCAAAAGAAGTCGCTGGCGTCCTATAACTTCTCGGTACAGGACGGATATATCCGGGTTTACTGTGCGGGATGCGGCTCTCTTGCCGATCTGCCGCTGACCGGTGTGGGAAGCGCAACCGAGTTCCTGCAAGCCGACGAGCTTTTTCTGGAATAATGCGTCACCAATCCTTTCCCCGTTCATATGATATAGAGAAGAGCGAAAGCGCTCTCCAAAACATCAAGGACACATTTGAAAGGAAAGGTAACAAAATGAGCTGTTTCTGTAATTTATTCAACGATCCCACCGTATGGCTGATCATCATCGCCCTGATTCTTCTCTTCATGAACTGCAACAACGATGACTGCGATTGCGGATGCCACTGCGGCACCAACCGCAACAACTTCGGCAACTACAACAACAACGGCTGCGGATGCGGCTGCAACGGCTGATTGTATAAAAAAATCCATGCTCCGGGGCAAATGCCCCGGAGTATGGATTTCGGGGGCACTCTAACCATTGGATCTTTTGCGCAAAATGTTCAAATTGAATCGACGTTTCTTGTGCAATTCCATAAATTCGGAAAAGTCTGGAAAAAAGTGTTGATTTTTTGGTAAAAATGTATTACAATAGATGATGTATAGTCATGGTGAGATTTACGGTTATCTCGCCGTCCGACATACGACTCCATTGAACAGTATTGAGACAAAGGAAGGGTAACTTTATGCCAAAATTCAGAAGAATCGGCGTTCTCACTTCGGGCGGCGACGCTCCCGGAATGAATGCCGCAGTCCGTGCGGTCACCCGCTACGCCGCAACCAACGGAGTTGAGGTTGTAGGTATCTATGAGGGATACAAGGGTCTGATCGAGGGCAATATGAAAGTATTCAACAGCCACGACGTCGGGAACATCATCCATCAGGGAGGTACGATTCTCTACACCGCCCGCTGTCCCGAATTCAAGACCGAAGAGGGTATGCAGAAAGCTATCAAAAACTGTGAGAAGTACGAAATTGATGGTCTGGTAGCCATCGGCGGCGACGGAACCTTCCGCGGCGCTACCGACATCTCTCTGCGCGGCATCCCCACCATCGGCATTCCCGGCACCATCGACAACGACATTACCGCCACCGATATGTCCATCGGATACGATACCGCCATGAACACCTCCGTGCAGATGATCGACCGTCTGCGCGACACCTGCGAATCCCACGCCCGCTGCGACGTCATCGAGGTCATGGGCAGAAACGCGGGCTATATCGCGCTGAACGTAGGCATCGCTGTCGGTGCTACCGCCATCTGCACCGTAGAGATTCCCTTCGAAGAGTCCGAGATCATCGAGAAAATGAAGGAATCCCGCGCGGGCGGAAAGCGGAACTTCCTGATCGTCGTATCCGAGGGTCTGGTCGATTACGCCGAGGGGCTGACCAAGCGCATTGAGGAGCAGACCGGTATCGAGTCGAGATTCGCACGCCTTGCGCATGTAGTTCGGGGCGGCAATCCCACGCTCGTCGACCGCACGCTGGCATCCGAGATGGGTGTAAAAGCGGTACAGTTGCTTCTGGACGGCAAGTCGGATCTGGTAGTTTGCCACAGAGACGGCAAGATCGTC
>CAYOON010000257.1:0-3195 GCA_964405595.1 uncultured Lachnospiraceae bacterium
ATTTCCATCGCCAGAGCCTTTCTGAAGAATCCCCCGATCCTGATCCTGGACGAGGCGACCTCAGCGTTGGATAACGCCACCGAGCTGGCAATCCAGAAGTCGCTGGAGGAACTTTGCAAGGGCAGAACGACGCTGATCGTCGCTCATAGGCTGTCCACTATTAAGAATGCCGACGAGATCGTCGTGATCGACGACGAGGGTATCAAGGAGCAGGGAAGCCACGAAAAGCTGATGAAGCTGAACGGCGAATACGCCGCGCTCTATCGTTCGCAGTTCGCGGAGTGAAAAACAGAACTTGAGGTTAAGCCCCGAGTTCCGGCGATTTTGCAGAAAACAGTTTAGCAATTTCGAAAGCTGGTGAAGAAATATGGAAGAACGGATACGGTCGGGGAACTTGTATATGTATATACAGCGTTTTCCGAATCGGGTTATGGCAACCTATACCGAAGGTCAGATCAGACAGGTAGACGCACGCATCCTTGATGACGACAAAAACTGCCTGATTGCGGTAAAAACGGTTGATGATCAAACGTGGCAATGGAAATCCGACCGGATTGATTTGATTGCGTTCAGTATGTACGGAATTGCAGTATCGAAGGACGGAAAGTGCCTGTTTGCGCAGCAATATACGGGCGGAATGATCTGCTTGGATATTCAAACCGGCGTACAAGTCTGGAAAACAAAAAGTAAAGCAGTGATTTCTCAGGTATTTGTGGGGGAGCGTACACTTTGCTGCGCAAAAAGATATGATACGATTCAACTGATCGACATTTATACCGGAGCGGTGAGAGCAGAGCGCCATACCCCTTGCGATAATCGATTCGACGTGCTGAGTGATAATACGATTTTCAATCATTCGCGCGCCGGCATCTGGGAAGTGATTTCCGCTGACACTCTCGAAGTTCTCGAAACGATTCCGCAGAAAGTCATTGATAAAGATCCCGATCATGCAATCATGAAGCGTTTATATGCAAATTGGAATCCGGAAACGAACGATGATCGGCGGTGTTGAATGTTTAAACTCCCTGTTCGTGCAAAATGTGCACGGACAGGGAGTTTTTCATGTAAAGAGAGAGCTTATTTACGGACAATCATTATAGTTAGGTTACGCCCCGTACTGCACCGTCGCGGACTGCAAAGGCTGATTGTTGTCGCCGATGTCGATCGCTCGGTAGTTGCTCTCACTGCCGCCGTAGCGGACTTCGGAAAGGGAAGTGCAGCCGGAGAACGCGCCGCCCTGAATGGCGGTGATCCCGGCGGGAAGTACGATTGTTTCCAAGGAGGAACATCCAGCAAACATCGATTGATTGATCTGCCGTACCCCCGATCCTATCGTCACGCTTTTCAGCGAGCCGCAGTTCTGGAACGCCCGCGCTTCGATCGCTGCTACCGAGTCGGGAATGACGATTGCGGGAAGGGAGGAGCAGTTCCCGAATGCCGCACCGTAGATGGTCGTGAGCTTTTCGGGCAGGGTAACGCTTTTCAGCGATGTGCAGAGCTCGAAGGCGGAGGTCTCAATTACCGAGGTGTTGCCGTTGAAGCTGACCGTCTCAAGGGAACTGCACCGAAAGAAGGTTCGTACCCGCACCGAGGAGACTCCTTTCGGGATCACGATGCTTTTCAGCGAGGTGCAGGCGTAGAATGCCTCGGCGCCGATGGACGTGACCGAATCGGGAATCGAGATCTCGGTAAGCGCGGAACATCCCTCGAATGCGTTGTCCTCGATCCTGCGGAATTTCGATCCGAACTGGACATCCGTGAGCGCGGTGCAATTCTTGAACGCGTTCTTTCCGATGGACTGCACGCTGTCGGAAAGAATGACCTTTGTCAGCCAGTCGTAGCCGGTAAATCCGTTGTCGGCGATGGAGGTCACCAGCTGATCGTCGACCATGTCGGGAATCCGAACGGTACCCGATTTGGTGGTGTATTCGGAGCTAAACCCGATCGCGCCATCATCGAAGGTGAACTGGGGAGTGCTGTCGGACATGACGAAATATCCTTCGGTCTTGCCGACCAGCTTCATGGAGATCGCGTCCGCTCTTTCCTGACTGTCCTTGTAGTCGCCCAGCGAGCGGAAGGTGTTGTATGCGTAGGTATATTTCCCGTTTTCGAGGTAGTCGCAGGCACTCTGATAGACTTCCTTGTCATTGGGGATAAAATAGAGAACCGTTGCCGCGATCAGACCGCCGACGAACAGAACGCCGATAAAGGCAAATACGGCGATCATCACCGCGCGCTGAATTTTGGCCTTTTTCGCTGCGCGTTCCTTCTCGCGGGCTTCGGCGGATTGGACGTTTTGCGCTTTTTTACTCATTCGGATACCTCCGTTGTGATTATATATATATTATAGGTATTATACAACAATTCGGAAGGAATGTCAAGTGTTTTCGAGCAGGATCGCAGATTTTCCCTATCGCGGGGCAGGAAAACTTTAAAGAAAGCCGTAAAAAGTATCTATTTTCGGTAAAGAAGGCGCTTTTTTTGAACTTGACAAAAGCAGGAAAGAGTGTTATAATATAAAATAACCAAAATAAGATTTGAAAGGAAGGAAATTTTATGAAAAAACTCATATCTGTGCTGCTTGCAGCCTCGATGTTGCTCGCAGTCGCTCCGATGACGGTGTCGGCCTATGATTCTGATAAGATCAGCGAAATCGAAGCGGAACTCAAGAGTGCAGAAAATCTTGCTTACGGGAAAGCGGTTATTCATCCGGATTCGGCACTGAATCAGGGTGCGGGTGCAAGCTGGACTCCCGGCAACTTGACCGACGGCACGCTCAACTACAACTCGAGTACCCACGAAACGACCGGCTATCACAGTCAGCACGGAACCGATGGAAGCAAAAAAAAGCATGACGAATGGGCTGGCATTGACTTCGGCGAGGCAGCCAAGGTTGATATGCTGGTTGTCTATCATAACCGCCCCCAAGAGAGCGATCTTGCATGCAAAACATGTCCCTCATTTCCAAACGCCTTCCGAGTTCAGGTGTCTAATGATAAAAACGATTGGGCAACCCTGACGATAACGGTCAACGGCGATGACGCGAACGCTGCGCAGACCATCTATAACTTCGATCCTCCCGCTCCCGAACCCGTAACCATCAATTTCCCCGCAGTAAAGGCACGTTACGTCCGCTTTGTTGGCGTATCGCTGAACTATCTTGCAGATGGCTTCTATATGAAGTTATCCGAGATC
>CAYOON010000258.1:0-3180 GCA_964405595.1 uncultured Lachnospiraceae bacterium
GAGAACATGGGCTGGTTGAAGGCGGCTGCCAGCGATCCGACGCCGTCTCTCTCACCTGCGTGGGAGGTGATGCCGTAGCGGAAGATATTCTTGCCGAAGTCCTGCCAATCCTGTGCCGAGATGGGCATGAATGCTCCCACGGGAGTGTGGATCAGCGACAGGCGCAGGGTGTTATCGGTGGGCTTCTCCATGCCGTACTTACAGTCGTTGAGGATGGAGATACCGAAAGAGCCGTCCTTCTCGGACAGATCCGCCCACTGATGGACGCAGTGCTGGAAATAGGGGAAGGAGTTGGTGTTCTCGCCCTTGTCGGCACCCAGACCCAGATCGAATTCGGCGATCTCGTTGGAAACGGTGGTCGGGAACTCGGCAAGCAGCATGGACTTGCGGCAGAGCCAGTCTACGTCGTTCTCCACCTCGACCCACTTGCCGCCGGCGGTCAGCCGGATGATCTGCGTGAAGGTGGAATGTCCGTACTTCTTCACGACCTTGAAGGAAACGGCGGCGGGACCGTTCTCATAGACCTCGATCGACACGCAGTCGGTCACGGGATCGGGGGTCAGCGCCATATCCTTGTAGGCGATCTCCCAAGAGGGCCATACGGTGTTATTATCGGGACGGATCACCAATTCAGCGGGAGCGGACAGCAGCTCTCGGTTATTGACCAGATCGGTAACCGATGCGATGGCTCCTGTGTCGTTCAGGGTGACACGGTAGTTTTCATTGGAGAGGGTCTTGCCCTCGATAGTCAGCGTAGACGCTGTGGGTGCGGGAGTATCGCTTTCCTGCACGTCGAAGACTGCGGTGGAAACCGGCTTCATCTTGGCGGCAAACTTGACGTAGATCTTGCCGTCACGGCGCTCTACCTGTGCGGGCATCTCACAGCCGCAGGGAGCGAATACCCGAACATAGTCCGACTTCACGTCGATTTCGGCGGTCACCAGATCCTGACGGAAGGTCGATACGGGGTTATAGACGAAGACGGGGGTTCCCTTCACGTTGGTATCCATAGCGGCGGCAACCGCGTCGGCGGAGGCGGTCAGCTCGGCAGCAAGGATGTTCTGCGCGATTACGAAATCGTTATGAGTGAAGCGGTAGGCGTCCATGATGGAGGTTCCGGGGAGGTCGTCGTGGAACTGATGCCACAGGAAGAGCTTCCATGCCTCTTCCAGACGCTCCTTCGGGTAGGGGATGCCCTTCCACTTGGCGATGGACGCCAGACGCTCGGCGCTGTCTGCCAGCAACTCGGACTTGCGGTTCCAACGCTTATTGATGGTATGGGAGGTCAGCGCGCCGTAGCCGTGGGGGATCAGCAGGCCGCCCTCGTAAGCGGGGAGGTTCGCGATCTGCTCGTCGGTCAGCTCGTTCATGATCTGATCGGTGGAGGCGGCGATTACCTCGAAATCCTTATCGGAGCCGTTCTGCTCGACGCCCTCGTTCAAGAAGCGTGCCGACTCATCGGAGGGAGATCCGCCGTAGTCGCCTACTCCATAGTACATCATTCTTGCGGGGACGCCGGCGTACTTCTCGTTATGGGCGATCTGCTCCGAAAACTCCTTGCGGGCATGGATCGGGCGTTTCTCCTTATCCCACTCAAAGTGGAAGGTATAGTTGCCGCCCAGCATGGCTGCGACGACCGAGTGACCGTCGGGGCCTACCCATCTGCCCAGGTCCATGCGGGTCGCTTCCCTATCGGGCATGGGCTTGGTAACGCTGCCGTCCTCGTGGATGATCGGCGAGCCTACACCCCAGACCAGCTTCTGGGTGGAGAAGCCGTTCAGACCCATGTGCGCCGCGATGGAGGGCAGCGACCAGCGGAATCCGAAACAGTCGGTCAGGAAAATATCGGTGGATTTTTTGCCGAATTCTTTCTCAAAATAGCCGTTTCCGTAGAGGATCGAGCGCATATAGCCTTCGGAAGAGGGGACGTTTGCGTCGGAGGCATCCCATTGGCTGCCCGATACGTTCCATCTTCCTTCGGCGACGTAACCCTTGAGTTTTTCGTACATCTCGGGATAGTATTCCTTCATGAGCTTATAGCGGAACGCGCCCTCGAAGTTCATCCGATAGTGGGGATACTTCTCGAACAGGGCGAAGTTCTGCTCCAGCGTGTTCTTGAGACTGTCGCGGATCGTATCCACAACCGTCCAGTTCCATTGGGTGTCCAGGTGTGCGTTGGACACTACGTACAGTTTCTTTTTGTCTGACATAATACCTCCTTGGCGATTCCCGCCGAGACCCTGAAATGGGGATTTTGGTTCTATAGACATATTTGCCTACACCAGGATTCTAGCATATTTTTTTCGTTTTGCAAGTCTTTTGAAGAAAAAATTTCGAAAAAATTTTTACCCGATGCGGCAATCTTCGACAGTCAACGATTTTCTTTCGGAAATCAATAAAAACCGGCAAGCCTTCGATGAGACTTGCCGATTTAGTGGATTATGAATTGTATTTTAGGTTAAGTGAATCCAGTATCTTTCCAGATTGAGCGATTCTTTTGGTTCGAATACGGTCGATTCATACACGCCGCCGTTTGCGAGAATGGTTCTGCGGCTTGCTTCGTTCGTGTCAGCACAGGAAATCAGCACCTTTTCAAGTCCGATTTCGCGGCAATAGGGCAGACAGTCGTGCAGCATCTGCTTCGCATAGCCCTTCCGCCTTTCGGACGGGCGGACGCTATAACCGATATGCCCCGCGTACTTTTCCAGATACTCATTGAAATAATGGCGGACTTGGATCATTCCGACGATCCGCTTATCGCTTTCTCGAACGTAGATAAACTGCGTTGACAAAACTCTGTCTGCCGGGACGGTCTCCTTTTTGGACTGGATTTCGACCTGTTTGAGCCAATCGCTCGGATTTTCCACTTTTCGCAAGGGGCCACATCCGTCCATGGAGCTTCCGGCTTGCAGGCATTCTTCCCTGTAGGCGGCGATTTCATCGCAGTATTCTGCGGTCGGGGTCATTAAGATGAGCTTTTCCATTGGGATGCTCCTTTCGATTCAATTGCTTTGCGAAGCAAAGCTACCGAACTTCTTCACTATTCACGAATCGAAGCGTAGCTTCGATTTTTACTTATTACCTTGGCCAAAAATCGGCTCCGCTGAATAAAGTGAATAGTGAAAAGTGAAGAGTGAAGAAGTAAAAATCGGCAAACCTCTGGCGAGATTTGCCGATTTT
>CAYOON010000259.1:0-3171 GCA_964405595.1 uncultured Lachnospiraceae bacterium
GACGGTGCGGAGCTGACGCCCATCACCGACGGCACGACCCACGATCCGTCAAATCCCGGTAATCCTACCGTTACCGAGCCTTCGGGAACGGGTGCGCAGGATCCCTCGACTACGACGCCGAGCACCGGTGATTCGACTCCGGGGGACGATACCAAGGGCGGAAGCACACTGCCGATCATCATCGCGGTAGCAGCGGTTGTCGCGGTAGCGGCTGCGGCGGTCGTGATTGTGATCGTAGTGAAAAAGAAGAAACGCTGAAACTATAGAAAAACAATGGGACTTCGCTCGAAGTCCCATTATTTCAGTTTATCGTATTTGCAACAGTCTTTCTCTTACTTTTTTCCCGATGCGTTGAGGATTTTCATCATATCCACCGGGCTGTACCCGTAATATTTCCGGAAGCAGTCGGAGAAGTAGGACGCGGTGCCGAATCCCGATGCGTAGGCGACCTCCTCCACCGAGAATTTGTCCTGCTTGAGCATGTTGTGCGCATGGGCAAGTCTCGTGTGCATCAGATAGGTGTTGAACGATACACCCATCTGCTCGCTGAACTTGGCGCCCAGATAGTTCGGCGTGATCGGGATGGTGGCGGCGACGTTTTGCAGGGTCAGCTTGCTCTTGAAATTATATTTAATGTAGGAAACCGCCTGCAATACGATTCGCGAAACCGTGCTGTCCGGCGACGCATGGCTCTCGATCTTCTGCATGTACAGAATCACGAGAAACTCCAGCAGATCGGCCATAGCACGCTCTCGCATGGGGAATTCCTCGGAGGTACGCATCGACAGCTCGTGCAGCTTGTAAAAGAGGGGTTCGATGAAGACCAGTTCCTCGTCGGAAAAGGTGATCGCCGGCCAATGGCTGCATAGATGGATCCGGTCGTAGATTTCCTTGTTCAGAACCAGATCGTTGAAGTCGATGTTGAAGATCACCATGGGAGAGGTGGAGGTCAGTTGATGGAAATCGGCGGGGGTTACCATGTAGCAGCTTCCTCTGCCCAGCTTGTAGTCGGATCCGTTGACCATATATTCGCCTTCGCCGGAAACTAAGAATTCCAGCTCAAAAAAGTCGTGCCAGTGATGCCAGGTGCGCTGATCGTAATTTTTGAGAACCACTTCCATGTTGTCTTTCTCAAATCGTTTGTCGGAACGAACCAATCTCGGAAGATCGTTTTTCATTCGGGCTCCCATATAATAATTTTCTCCTTTATTGGATTGTTTTTTGAAAATATCAGAAAATATTATATCACATAGGAAACCGCTTGTCAATTCAAAATTCAACAATCGGCTAACAAAATCTTCAAAAAACGCTCTGATTTACATTCGGAAATCAACGATTTACAGCATTGTATCCAAGATCAATGTTGATTTTTGATTATCCTGCTTTTGTACGCTCCGACCGCCCCTGATTTAACAGCGCGGCCACGTCGATGGGCTTCAAAACGGTACCGGGATAGTAGGCGGCGAGGATCTGCTCGAAGGTGTAGCCTTCTTCTGCCAGCACGACCGCACCCATCCGGCTGAGTCCCACCCCGTTTCCGCTGCCACGGACGGTGAAAAGATAGGCGTCCTCGGTTTGCTCTATGGTGAAGTCGGTGGAGGGCAGCATCAGCGCGGCGGCAAACTGCTCTCCGCTGACCGTCAGCTCGTTCAGCCTGACCTGCCGCACCCGACCCGCCGCGGTTCGGCTGACGATCTCGGGATCGGCGTCCGCTACACCCAGCCCCACCTGCAAAAGAATGGACGCGACGCCTTTTTGCAGCTCAATTTCCCGGGTTTCGGGGTCCTCGTAGGTTCGAACCGAGCGCAGGTAGGGGATTTCCGTATCCCAAATGTTCCCGGCGTCCTCGGTCAGCAGATAGGAGGATTCGTGCATGAGGGTCAGCGCCAGCTCGTCGCCGTAGCAGACGCCGAAGCCGATGATCTGCCGGATGGCGGCGTCGATCTGCGAGAATAGAGCGTCGGCGCGCTCCCTCCCGTACTGCTCTGCCGCTTGTTCCCTCGCAAGATAGGCGCTGCCGTGATCGGGATTGTCGCAGAAATCGGTATTCTGCTCGATGGCGTGATCACATCTGCCGCAGACCGAGAGCAGCTTACCCTCTGCGGCAACCGTAATGGCAAGCAGCGCCTGCTCGGGATAGTCGCGTGTAAAATCCAGACAGGCGGCGGTGCAGCCCGCCAGATATTCGGTAAACTCCATCTGCTGTGTCTCTCCCGACATCTCCCGGTAGAGGGTGACAGTCAGATCCCTGTCGCTCCCCGGTTTTGCCGCAATCAGACTGACAAGCGGCGGGATCGCACACATCAGAAGGATCACGAGGATCAGACCCAGAGTCAAAATACGCTTGCTCATCGAAAATACCGTCCTTTCACCCCGTTAGTATGGACTTGTCTTACCATTTCCATGTAACTTTGAGAGGTTTTCGCCACTCTATCCTATGCGGATTTATACCGCAAAATCCCAGTCGGACAAACAATTTCGGAAAAGTTCGGCAAATCCGATTGACAAACGGCGGGAAATGCTTTATAATAAAGAAAAACATGGAAAACCGCGTGACCGGACGGTCATGTCGGCAGCCCTGCGAGGGCAGGAGGATCAGATATGAGCACAATCAATGAAAGCGTATTCGGCATCCTTGACGGAAAGGAGATTCGCGCCTACACGCTGACGTCGGGCGATCTGTCGGTGACGGTGTCCGAGTACGGCGCGAGAGTAGCGAAGGCGATTTTCGCAGGCACGTCGGTGATCTGCGGCTTTGACACGCTGGAGGGGCATCTGAAGGATGGAGACTATCACGGTTCCACCGTGGGACGGTATGCCAACCGCATTTCGGACGGCAAGTTCACCCTGAACGGGAAGGAATACGTCCTTGCTTGCAACGAGGCATCCCGCGGAGAGCATCTCCACGGCGGAAACGTGGGATTTTCGGCGAGAGTCTGGGAGACCGTCGAGAAGGGCGCCGACGCGAGAGGCGCGTATGTGAAGATGAAGTTATTCTCCCCCGACGGTGAGGAGGGCTATCCCGGCAATCTGACGGTGACGGTCAGCTTCACGGTCTGCGACGGAGCGCTTTACATCGACTATCACGCGGTCAGCGACGCGGACACCATCCTGAATCTGACCAATCACAGCTATTTCAGCCTTTCCGGCGTGGGGAACACCATCCTCGAT
>CAYOON010000260.1:0-3151 GCA_964405595.1 uncultured Lachnospiraceae bacterium
CGAGTCTTTTGTGTACTGCTGTTCTGTCAGTCCCTTTTACCGGGATCGGGTCAGTCGGCAAAGCGTACCGATTTTGCCCATTCGGTGATCTGCGACTGATATTTCGTCGTATCTTTGTCATACAGCGCGAAGGTGATCAGCCAGAATTCGTCCCCCGAATGATAGGCATAGTCGAAATAACGGTAGGTGTAGCTTTTGCCGGTTTCTTCGTCGGTGTCGGTGTAGGTGTATTCGATGTAGGTCAGCCCGTCTGAAGTCTGCATCTTGGCGGAAGGGACGTCGTTGTAATCCAGCAGCATCAGGAGCCGACAGTATTCGTCCACCGTGGTAATCTCGTATTCATCCAGATTGCCGTCGTTGACTACGAATACGGCTACGTCTTCGGAATCAAAGCCTAAAAAGTCATTTCCCGTATATTTCCAGAACTTGTTCGTCAGCGTGATGGTCATTTTGTCAATAGTGAAATCCTTCGGACGGGTCTGGGAGAGATATGCCTTTAAGCCGATCACCGCGATTATGCCGATCATTACGCAGAAAACTGTGAGATAGGTAACCAGAATCCCGTTGCGGCTTTTCCGTTTGACTGCCTTTAATCCTTCCTCATTCCCCGATACGTTGTAGCAGAAGGAAACTCCGCTGAAGGGGGAGGAGACAAGCGCTCCGCTGACGAATACGTCGTCCCAACCGGCGGGAACGGAATAGTATTCCAAGCTGACCTTTACCCTTTTCGGATTCATGTTTTGGGGAATAACGAATACTTTCAGCGCTTCTTCGCCGATGGAGAAGGTGACATCCTGCCCGTTTTTCAGCGACCCCAAGAGGCGGCAGGGTATCCCGCAAAGCATGACGTCGCTGTAGGGATCCTCTATGTACACATTCATATTCACCAAGCATCCGTTGAAGCTTTTCTCGCGTTTGATTGTTAGATTTCTCATAATAGTTACTCCTTCGAAATGTAAAAGTGCCGATTCATCTGTTTCACACATTATAGCATATTCATAAAATTTTGTAAAGCCCTTTTGACGAAAAAATCGGGCTTCTTCGTGGTAGATCGCCAAAAAACTGCCGCAAAGGCGAGTTTTCATCGCTTTTGCGGCAGTCTTTGCCGGGGAATACAGACAAAAATGGGATTCAGCTTTCCTTGGTGCGTCTGACCCAATCGTCCCAGCGTGGATCGGCGGACATTTCGGCGTAAACGTCGTCAAAGTCTGGCTTCATCCACATAGGCCAATCCTCGGACAGGTTCGGCGAGATCGGGTAGGGCGCCCAATGAACCCGATCCATTGAAATGCCGTTTAAAAGGGGCGACGTGTAGGCATAGTTTTCTCCCGATTTTGCCAGCGCGTCATAGGCTTTCATGTGCTCCAGCGCCCGATCCAGCGAAGCGAAGACCTCATCGTGCATCCCGCACCGCCATTGATGCTCGGACAGATAGAGCAGCAGATCGGCAACGTGGGAATGATAGGGCCCCATATTTCCGTCCTCGAAGAGCAGATCGTAGATTTGCAGTACCCCCGTTAGCATTCGCACGGGCAGATCATCCTTGAAGTTCGCCTCCCGGCTCATAAGCGTTTGAACCATCGAATCCGAAAACTCATTCGCCAATTTCAGAAGTGCTCTGGCTCGATTCTGATAATGGCTTTCGCCGTCGGTGGCGTAGGTGCGCATCAGCTCCCGGGAGTAGGCCAGCGGCGGCATCCGCTCGGAAAGGGCGAGCCCCTTTTCGTACTGTCCGAGATTGCAGTAAAGCAGGGTCAAATTGTAGGTGGAATCGTTCAGGATGGTCGGATCCTTCGACTGCTCAAGGATCGCTTCGAAGAGCTTGATCGATTCGTTCCAGTATTCATTTTCCTGATGGATTTCCACCTTGTGGACGAGATAGCCCTTCTCATCGTAGCGGATATGCTCGCCGCAGCGAACCCATCCGGCATTAGAGAGGGTTGCGGCAAGCTCATACATGATCTTTTCATTTCCGGGAAATTCCACCAAACCGTTCCGCAGCAGGGTCAGGCGTTTTTCGATGTTTACATCCCGGCCGTTGTCGTAGACGGCGAGATTGTTTGCCTCCTCGATAATGGCGTTGATCCGCGTCTCCCGCTGGCTCTGATAGCCGAACAGGCTGTCGATTGTTACGCCGAAGTAGTTGGCAATCGAGGGGATCAGTTCCATGTCGGGGTAGACCGTGCCGTTTTCCCAGCGGCTGACCGCCTGCGGCGATACGCCGAACACCTCGGCGATCTCTGTCTGGGTACGCCCCATCTGCTGCCGCAGCTCTCGGATTTTCTTTCCGATGTTCATTTCCATAAATAGACCATACCTTTCTTAGATTATTTCGAGTTTGCGGCGGTTTCGCGCTTTGCGCGAAATGACCGGCGGGAGCCGGTCAAGCCGTAAACTCGTAGTTTGAAAGAAGCCTTTGGCTTCTTTCAAAGTTGTACCGGTACTGTACTTATTGTAGCAGGGAAGCGGACGAAAGTCAATCATCAATTAGTTGTTGAGTTTTAAACCAAATTGAGAATTATAGAATTTCTCTACCCCCTTGAAAAGTTCACGGTTTTGATGTATAATGAAGCTGACGAACGAAAACAGGAGGAAATTCCTATGTTGTGCATTGCAACCGCTCCATGCAAGGTTTGAGGACGCCGCATGGAGGATAACCGTCCTCGGACTTTGCGTTTTTGATTCTTAATTCTTGAGCGTGTTCACACTACCGTAGGGCGCCCGTCTTTCACGGTCTTTTCGCGCCGGACTGCGGAGTTTTTCCTTGAAATACGAAAGTATTCCTGCGGAAAAACTCCTTGCCCGACACAAAAATCTCGCAAAATCCGAGCATTTCGGATAGTGTGAACACGCTCTAATCAAAAGGAGCAAAGTTAAATGAAAAAAGAATATAAACAATTAAAACCCTACCTGCTGCTCTGGAGTACGCAGACTTTTTCGTCGCTGGGCAGCGGGATGACAAGCTATGCGCTGGTGCTTTGGCTCTATCTGCGCAGCGGATCGGCCTTGCAGACTGCGCTTCTGTCGGTCTGCTCCTACGCGCCCTATGTGGTGATGAGCATCTTCGCGGGCGCTTTGAGCGACCGATGGAATAAGAAGCGCACCATGCTGGTCTGCGATCTTCTGGCGGCGCTCAGCACCGTTACGGTGT
>CAYOON010000261.1:0-3142 GCA_964405595.1 uncultured Lachnospiraceae bacterium
CTCAGGATCGGACAGCAGTTCCTCCCGTGAGGCGTAGGGATATAGCCCCTTCTCCTTGACCGCTTCCATCCGAGCGGGGTTAATATCGTATACGCCCTTGACGGCGACCCGGGTATTTCCTTTATTTAACTGGGCAAGATGATGCCCCGCCATGCCGCCGAAGCCGATCATGCCGAGCTTGTAGATTTTCTGGGTTTCCATTTTTCTAATGTCCTATTTTTATAAAGTTTTTGAGGATTCTCAAGGGACTTTTTTCAAAAAGTCCCTTGAACGGGGTTTGGGGCGGAGCCCCAAATCGTTAAAACCAATATGCCTCTCCGGCTGTCTCATAGATCAGCACGTCCTTCAGAAATGCGACGGCCTTTTCCAGACCTTCCTTGTTGGACATGAGACCGTCCTCGTGCTCGATGGAGATCGCGCCGTCGTATCCGACTGTCTTCAAAGCGGAGATGATCTTGTTCCACTCCAGCTTGTCGTGACCGTAGCCGACGGTACGGAATACCCACGCGCGGTTCTCAATATCGCCGTAGGACTTGGTGTCCAGCACGCCGTTGACTTCGGTGTTGCGCTTGTCGATCAGGGTATCCTTGGCGTGGAAGTGGTAGATCGCGCCCTTCAGTGCCTTGATCGCCGCCGCGGGATCAATCCCCTGCCAGAACAGGTGGGAAGGGTCGAAGTTGGCGCCGATGATGTCGCCGACAGCCGCCCGCAGGCGGAGCAGGGTTTCGGGATTGTAGACCACAAAGGAGGGGTGCATCTCGAAGGCGATCTTCTTGATGCCGTGCGCCGACGCGAAGGCCGCCATCTCCTGCCAGTAGGGGATCACCTTGGTATTCCACTGCCAGTCGAGGATTTTCAGATTGTCGTCCGGCCAGGGGCAGACTACCCAGTTCGGGTAGATGGAGTTCTCGCAATCGCCGGGGCATCCGGCGAAGCCGACCACGGTCTCAACACCCAGCGCTTCGGCTGCCAGAATCGCGTTCCGGAACTGCCGGTCAAATTCGGCGGCGATCGCCTTATTGGGGTGCAGGGGATTGCCGTGGCAGGAGACTGCCGAGATCTCGATGTTGTATTTTTCCAGCAGAGCCTTGTAGTTTGCGACGTTCTCGGGGGAAGCCAGCAGCTCCTCGGGTTTCAGATGCGCGTTGCCGGGATAGCCGCCCGCGCCGATCTCGATCTGCTGTACGCCCAGCGAATTCAGATAGCGGAGCGCGTCCTCGAAGGACATATCGGCGAGAACCGGGTTCATTACGCCAAGTTTCATGGTTTTTTCTACCTTTCTATATGCTATGGATTTATCGGATCAAAGCCCCAACGATTTCAGATACTCGCGGGACTGTCTTGCTGCCTCCAGAGAGGGCAGCTCGTAGGACTGATCCTGCTCAACGATGACATAATCGATGCCCACGTCCTCTGCAGCGGCGAGAATGGCGGGGAAGTCCTGTAAGCCCTGTCCCAGCGGGGTGAAACGGAAGCCGTTGTCCTCCTTGGAGACCGGCTCGGACGCCTTGCCGCTATCGTCGATCAGCGCGTAGACGGGTCCTGCCGCCATCTTCTTGCAGGTGAAGTCCTTGAGGTGCAGGGTGTGCATCTTTCCGATATATTTGCGGATAAACTCGCAGGGATCGACGCCGGCGTAGCGAACCCAGCAGGTGTCCACTTCGCCCTCGATTTTGTCGCCGAGCGCGGCGTAGATCTGCTCCAGAATCGGCTTGCCGTCCAGCCCCTGGAACTCGAAGTCATGGTTGTGATAGGTCAGCCGGATGCCCGATGCCGCCAGCAGATCGCTGACTTTCTCAAACATGGCAATAGTCTCTTCAAACTTGCCGTCCCGGTAGTTCTCGATGCCGTACCAGGGGATTGCGCAGTACTTCGCGCCGATGGTGGTGAGGTAGTCCACCGCCTCCTGCCCCTTTTCGATGAAGAGATCGGGGCCTTGGTGAACCGAGATGCAGGTAAGACCCAATGTATCCAGCATGGAGCGGACTTCCGCGGCGGTGTGACCGTAGTAGCCGGCGAATTCCACATAATCGTAACCCATTTCCTTGACCGCTTTCAGCGTGCCGAAGAAATTCTTCTCCATCTCATCCCGTACCGAGTAGAGCTGGAGTCCGACTTTGAACTGTTTCATGGTATTATTCCTTTCATTATAACAATTAGCCTATAGTAAAGCGACAGAGGTATAGCGAGCGAAGACTCGTTAGCCGCTTTTTCTTTTGGCCGAAGAGAGGCGCAAATCAAGCTGCGCTTGATTCGAAAAAGCTTTGCAAAAAGAGAAGCGCCGTAAGGGAGTTTCGCCCGTTGCGACGGGCGACAAGGGCTACGCGCCCTTGACCGCGCCACCTTTTGAAAAAGGTGGACGAAAACTTCCATACGGGGTCTTCGCCCACCGTGTTTCAATTAAACCTCGGGAATCTCGACTTCGATCTCGTGACCGAGATTAGACGACTTCACCAGTCCGTCGATGATCGCCTGATTGTAGAGGATCTGCGACGAGGGAACGGGAGCCTTTCCGCCCTCCTTGACAGCGTCAAGGAAGTACCGAACCTTCCAGAAGAACTCGCCCTCGCGGGTGTTGTTCTGCATGGGAATCTCGTACTCGATCTGTCTGCCGCCGATCTCCTTGTAGATCTTCAGAGGTCCGCCGATGGAGCCGTTCCAGCACTCGGTGGAGGGAACGCGCAGACCGCCCTTGGTACCCAGAATCAGCGTGTCGCCTGCGGTGTCCATGTGCATAGCCCACGAAATCCGGAAGTCCAGCATTACGCCACCCTCCAGACGGATGAATCCGCCCGCGAAATCGTCGACCGAGAAGAGCTCCGCATACTCAGCGGGCTTGCCCTCGTTGGTCCAGTAGGAGGGATCCTTGCCGAAATAGTCGGTCTTGAAGCCCGATACGGTCAGGGGCTTCGGATAGCCGATGGCGTTCAGACACATGTCCAGAGAGTAGCATCCGATGTCGGCCAGCGCGCCGATGCCTGCGGTCTTATCCTCGATAAAGGTGGTGCCGAAGGGCGCGGGGATGCCGCGACGACGTCCGCCGCCGGTCTGGATGTAGTAAATCTTGCCCAGCTCGCCCGATTCGACGATCTTCTTGATCATCTGCATGTTGGGATTGAAGCGGGGCTGGAAGCCGATGGAC
>CAYOON010000262.1:0-3124 GCA_964405595.1 uncultured Lachnospiraceae bacterium
GCGAGGGGGAAGAGTGTTCGGCATTTGAGATCATTCTTCCCCCTCGCTTCCCGCTAACTAACGATCTCCGCTGAACAATAGGTAGAGTATACCAGTCTGAAAATTCGTTTTAATAGATTTCAGCTTACAAAACCTCTGTCCGCCAAGACGAAACGAAAAAACCACCGAAATACAGTTGACAAATCGGGAAAACTATGCTATGATGAAGGTATACTTTAAAAAAACTCATATTTTCCGGAGGTTTACCCTTTATGAACAAGACAGCATTGAAAAATTACGCAAAACTAATCGCCGTGATGGGCGGCAATGTCCAGAAAGGACAGGAGGTTATCGTCGTCGCCGACCTCGATCAGCCCGAATTCGTGAAACTGGTCGTGGAAGAGTGCTATAAAGCCGGCGCGTCCCACGTCAGCGTCGAATGGGGATACCAGCCCCTGACCAAGATCCACACCCGTTACCGCTCCCAGAAGGTCATGAACCGCATCGAGGAGTGGGAAATCGCCAAAATGAAGCACCGCGCCGAGGTTCTGCCCGTGATGATCTATCTGGTCTCCGAGGATCCCGACGGCCTCAAGGGCGTCAATCAGGCGAAGCTCGCTAAGGCGTCCAAGGCGAAATACCCCATTATCAAGCCCATCCGCGAGTCGATGGAGAACAAGTACCAGTGGTGTATCGCCGGCGTACCCGGTGCCGCATGGGCAAAGAAGGTATTCCCCGGGATCCGCACCTCGCAGGCTATCGAGAAGCTGTGGCAGGCGATCCTCTTCACCTCCCGCGCTACCGAAGATCCCATCGCCGCATGGCAGGCGCATAACGCCGATCTCAAAAACCGCTTCGATTACCTCAACAGCCTCGGTATCGCGAAGCTCCACTATACCGCCGGAAACGGCACCGATCTGACGGTCGGCATGATCCCCGACGGCGTATTCGCCGGCGGCGGAGAGACCTCGCTGCAGGGAATCTATTATAACCCCAATATCCCCTCCGAGGAGGTATTCACCTCCCCCATGAAGGGCGAGGCCGAGGGTATCGTCTACGCCTCCAAGCCCCTCTCCTACAAGGGCGAACTGATCGAGAACTTCTACGTTCGTTTCGAAGGCGGCAAGGCGGTAGAGGTACACGCGGAAAAGGGACAGAAGCTGCTGGAAGAGATGATCTCCATGGACGAGGGCGCGGCTTATCTGGGCGAGTGCGCGCTGGTTCCCTTTGAGTCGCCCATCAATCAGTCGGGAATCCTGTTCTACAACACCCTCTACGATGAGAACGCCGTCTGCCACTTCGCGCTGGGTCACGGCTTCACCGGCTGTATCAAGGATTTCGAGAAGTACACCAACGAGGAGCTGTACGCCAAGGGTATCAACGATTCCATGATCCATGTGGACTTCATGATCGGTACCGCCGATCTGTCGGTCGTCGCAACGACCTTCGACGGCAAGGAAGTCGAAATTTTCAAGAACGGCAGCTGGGCGTTTTAAGCGCAGCCATTTAGATAGCTATAACCGTTAGACGCTTTTTCTCTTGACCAAAAAGGCGCAAGAGAAAAAGCTTTGCAAAAAGAGAAGCGCCGATGGGAGTTTCGCCGCGTGCGCGCGGCGACCAAAGGCGCTGCCTTTGGAAACCGCCACCTTTTGAAAAAGGTGGACGAAAACTTCTTAACACGCCCTACCCAAAGAAAGGAAAAAACATGAAACGCACTCTAACTCTCCTTCTAGCGCTGCTTATGACAGCGACAACCGTCCTGACGGGCTGTACAGGCAGCAAAACCCCCGACAATAGCGGGAGCACCTCCGGTCAGACCTCGACCGAAACCGACAATACCCCCGATAGCACAGTCTGCGCCGACTTCGACGCCTTCCTGGACGATCTCTTCCTGAACGAGATCTCGCTGGATACCATCTCCCTGCACTTTACGGTGATGGATCCATCGATCTATCATCTGGAAGATATGCCCCCCCGCTGGACAGCCCCCGAGGATGCCGATCGCTATACCACCTTGATTCTTGCGACCAAACTGGCGAAATTCGACCCCAATAAGCTGACCCCCGACCGTAGAACCACCTATGAGATCCTCGCGGGTCACTGCCGCTACGCCACCTCCATGTCCGCCGAGGAGTATATGTATTTCACCACCTATCTGGATATGAATAACGGTATCCATACCTCCATCCCCGTAAACCTCGCCGAATACGAGTTCTATCGGGAGAAGGACGTCACCGACTTCCTCTCGCTGATCGATCAGCTCCCCGAGTATATGGATGAAATTATCGATTGGGAAACCGAGCGTGTAGAGGCAGGCTTCGGCGCGTCTGACGCCGTGCTGAATGAGATCATCGAAAAGTGCGACGAGATCCTCGGCGATGAAGAATTCTACCTGATCCCCGTCTTCGCCGAACGGATCGACGCCCTCGACTTCCTCTCCGACGAAAAGAAGGCCGAATATAAGGCGCAGGAAAAGACCCTGATCGAAACCGACTTCATGCAGGCATTCCGGAACTTCAAATCCGCGCTGGAGTCCTTCCGCGGGAAGGCGAAGAACACCAAAGGTCTTGCCGGACTGCCGGGCGGCGCCGATTACTATCAGCTTTATGTAGACTACCTCACGGGTACCGATTATACCTGCGAGGAGCTGATCAAAAAGCTGGATGATGACTATGAGGCCCTCTATCGGCAGCTGTATTCCGTCCTGATGCTGCATTCCGACGCTCTCGAACGCTTCGAGGATGAGAACCTCATCACTCTGAAGGATCCTGCCGAGATTCTCGATTACCTCCGCCCGAAGATGAAGGAATACTTCCCGGAAATCGAGGGAGATCGGTACGAGATCCGCTATCTGCCGAAGTCCATGGAAAAGGTGATGGACGGCGTGCTTGCCTACTATACGGTTCCGCAGGTGGATAACTTCCTGACCGGCAGAATCACCATCAACGGCGGTGCGGGAGCCGATTCGGACTTCTTCAATACCGTCGCCCACGAGGGATACCCGGGTCATATGTACCAGACCATCTACTTCTATAGCCAGAATCCCGCGAATATCCGGAAGATGCTGACCTGTAACGGCTATAGCGAGGGCTGGGCGTACTATGCAGCCGATTTTGCCTATTCGCTCTACGATTTCGGGAAAGAT
>CAYOON010000263.1:0-3097 GCA_964405595.1 uncultured Lachnospiraceae bacterium
CCAACGTGCCTTCCCTGCTCTCTATCCCCTACATAGGCTACCGGGACGCGAGCGATCCCATCTATCAGAATACCAGACGGTTCATCCTGTCGAAGAAGAATCCCTACTACTACGAAGGCAAGATCCTGCACGGCATCGGATCGCCTCACACCGATCCCGACTGCGTATGGCCCATCGCGCTGGTATTGCAGGGTCTGACCACCGACAACAAGGAAGAGATCGAGGAAATCCTCGATATGCTGGTGGCTTCCCACGACGGAACCTTCTTCATGCACGAATCCATCCATGTGGACAATCCGCATAACTTCAGCCGGACTTGGTTCGCTTGGGCGAACTCCATCTTCTCGGAACTGGTGCTGAAATACGCCGGATTTGAGATTTGATTTACTGAAATTTGAACAAAAACCTCCCGCGGCAGTTTTTATCCTGCTGCGGGAGGTTTTCCGATTCATTTTTTACTGTTCTATTTTACCTTTTTATACCGAAGCAACCCCAGCAGTGCGCCAAGCTCGCACCATGCAAAGAGCCCAACGGATATCCCCAGCCATTCAATTCCGGGATTTTTTCCCATCAGAAGAGATAAAGTATATAAATCAAATCCAAAAAAATAGGAGCAATACAGGGTATAGCAGATCCTGTGTTTACAGTCTTTTAAGAGTTTTGCTGAATATAGAAAGGGTAAAATGGGTAGCGGCAGAAGGGACAATACTATACCTGCATTAAAATCTCTATAGTTTACCGCCAGATAATAACTCAAAGCAACACAAAGCATATACAACACATACGCAATGACAGCCAAAAACGGCGGTGCAATCCAACGGAGGAGCTTCATCGTGTCATTTTTATATTTCTTTATCGCATCATTTTTATTTTTATCCATACTATAACCTCCAAAGCATTCGGTCAGGTATCCCGCCGTTCCCTGTCCTTTTGCAGGTCGATCTCGTAGGTATGCTCGTAGGTGCCCTGCTTATCCTTATAGAGATAGAGCTTGCCGTCGTCCATGCGGTAGATTTTGTCCGCCCGCTCGGCGATGGACATATCGTGGGTGACCATGATCAGCGTCTGACCGATCTGATCCTTGAGTTCCAGCAGCAGTTCCAGCACCTCGTCGGCGTTCTTGCGGTCGAGATTGCCGGTGGGTTCATCGGCGAAGAGTACCTGCGGGCGGTTGATCAGCGCCCTTGCAATGGCGACCCGCTGCTGCTGTCCGCCGGACAGCTCACCGGGGAGATGACCCAGTCGGTCTCCGAGTTTCAGGGTGCGCACCAGCTTCTTCAGATGCTCCTGAAAGCTCAGATCCGCCTTATTGCACATGACGGTGGGAACCAGTATATTCTCCAGCGCCGTAAACTGGGGGATCAGATTATGGCTCTGGAACACCATTCCCGTAAATTCGCCCCGGAAGCGGCTGAGCTTATCGGGGGACAGCGAAGTGATCTCCACGCCACGGATGGTGATCGATCCGAAATTGGGCGTATCCAGCCCCGCAAGCAGGTGCAGGAGGGTGGATTTGCCCGATCCGGAGGCGCCCATGATGGCAAGGAACTCTCCGTCGTCCACCTTGAGACTGACTCGGTTCACTGCGTTTACGGTGGTGTCGTACTGCTTATATTGTTTGAGAAGATCGCGTGCTTCCAGCATGATTGCCATATCAGGCACCTTCCTTTCGAGATTTATCGGTCTTTTTATTCTTTCGGACAGCTCCCGATCCGCCTTTTCCTCCGTATATCTTCGGGCAGGCCTTTTCGAAACCTCTCCAAGGCAGATAAACGCTGACCCATCCGCTGATTCCCATCAGCAGCCCGCCGACAAGGACGGTCAGCCACGGGTAGCTGTAACGGAAGTAGAATGCCTCGCTGTTTCCTGAGATCAGCTGGAAGACGTAGGGGTTATTTGCCAGCTTATAGATCAGTCCCGTGAACGCGGCGGAGAGGATCAGATAGACGCCCATTCCGAGCAGGGCGAAGAAGAGTCCGTCCGACAGGAAGATTTTCTTCACCTTCGAAAGCTCCGATCCCATGGACAGATACAGCTGCATCTCCCCACGGCGGCGCAGATAGAAGAGGGTCTGGGAGAGAATCCAGATCAGCGGGGACGCCGCCATCAGCACCAATGCCAGAAACAGCAGGATGCTGGTGGGGTTCTTATTCTCCGCCACCTGCTTACTGATCGCGTGATCCAGATCGCTGACGGTCAGATTGGAATACACATCCTGCAATCTCCGCAGTTCGGCGTCAAGATGATTCAGATCCTCCCTGTCGGCTTTCTCGTCAAGGATGATCTCCACCTCGGTGAAACGAACCTCGTTTCCCGTCAGTCTCGTATAGCCCGTGGGAGACAGGTAGACGGGGAAATCGCCCTCGGACGCCAGATCGCTGACGATCGCGCCGACTGTATAGGTTCTATACAGGAAACGGTAGTGATTCAGACTATCGCGCAGCATATCGTCGCTGCTGACAAGGAGCGTGTCGGAGTTGTTCTCTTTTTCCACATACTCGGGATCGCAGGCGTAGGCGATCCGAACGGTATCCCCGACTTTCAGCTTCAGCTGGCGGGTATTATTGAAGGTATCACTGATGGCGATGACGTTCTCGCTTTCCAGAACTTCGGAGAGATTTCCCGTAACAGTCGCGCCTTCGGCGGCAAGAGCGGCAATAACCTGCTCATCCAGAGCGGAGAAATCCACATTTGCGAAGGCGATCTCTGATCCTACCGGGACGCCGCCCGCCGACTTCTTCACCCGATCCTTTTCGATCAGGATGTGCGAATTGATCGAGGATGCCGCCGTGGTGCAGGATTTGCGAATCCAGCCGATACCAGGCAGCGATCCGACATACGCCGCCATCTCTTCGTTGAAGCAATGGTCGTAGGTGATCACCGTTTCAGTCCGGTACTTCCCTTCCTCTTCACCTTCGTCGGGAGAGGTCGGAGCGGCAGTCTCGCCTTCTGCGGGCGCGTTTTCGACCGATTCATCGTCGGGATCTTCCTCCACGGGCACCTTGATCGTCGTAACCGTGGGCGCGAAGGTCAGGCGGTATTCGGGGCTGGGGGCATCCATCGCCGTGCGAACCAGCGAGGACAGATAGGCTGCTCC
>CAYOON010000264.1:0-3061 GCA_964405595.1 uncultured Lachnospiraceae bacterium
ACCTCGCTTGTGATCTTCCGTTTGACGGATACTACCCCTCCTGAGCGTGCTACTACCTTGGTCTTGACCTTGAAGGATTCCAACACGCTCACCAGCTTCACGCCGTTGGCCTGCAATTCGGCGGAGTGATCGGCGTTCATGCCGCCAACGTCCTTCTTTAGGAGCGTGATGGGCGGGAACTTGTACTCGGGTTTCGGTACAATTTCGTCGGGATCGGCAAGATCGGGATCGGTCAGCGCGTGATCGTTCTCGTCCGACTTTTGCAGATCGACGATCTCGGCGAACCGCTGCTCGGTGGTCTTGCCGCCCTGTGCGGCGGATTCGGTATGCGCGGCGGCTTCGTCGCGGATGGGAGCGGGATCGGGCGTTTCGCGGACGCCGGGACGACGGGGCATGATGTTGACGTCGCCGCCTGCCGGGGGATCCAGCTCATCCTCGCCCGAGAAAAGCAGTCCCAGTAGGTCGGGATCGGCTTTTTCGACGGTCTGTCCTGCCGCCTTGGCGGGAGCGGGATCGGCGTAGGGATTGGGATAACGATCCGGTTCGACCTCTTTTTGGGGAATATCCTCGGGCAGCACCGGGGGAAGGGTGTCGGTAATGGGCGGATCGGGAACTTTCTTCACCTTTTTGCCGCCCGTGTAGTCGATGGGGGTAATCTGAACCGGCTTTCCGCGGGAACGGCTGTTTCCTTCGGCTTTCTCTGTCGGATCCTCCTCGGGGAAGATCCGGGGACGGGGTGCGGGTTCTTCATCCTCGGCGGGCATGTCCGGATCGTCCGCTTCTTCCTCCTCTGACTCCTTCTGTTCCGCTCTTTTCTGGGCGGAGGTCTTAATAAAGAGGAAGAGTTTGCGGATTCCGTGACCGATGGCGGTGATGGCGCGCAGGGGCGTCACTTCGATGAGGATCAGCAGCGATCCGATGAGGATCAGCAGGGCGATCAACCAAGAAACCTTGCGGAAGAGCAGGTTCAGCAGTCCGCCGAAGAGCGCGCCGAAGACGCCGCCCACATTGGTGATCCCGCTTTGGTCGGGCAGAGCGAGCTTCCACATCTGGGCGATATTGTAGAAGGCGGGCAGATCGGCGACTCGCTGTAAGGTAAAAGCGCGGAAGAAGAGGGAGGATGCGATCAGCACCACCAGCGACGCGGCTACGCACTTGGCAATGGCGGTGCGGGTGCGGATCGCCTTGCGCCAGAATACGGTCAGGTAGATCAGCGCGGCGGGGATGAACCAGACGCCCCAGCCGAAAAGCCCGTAGAGTCCGACGCAGAGGTAGTAGCCCACCAGTCCGGTGGCGGAATCGGCTCTGCCGTCCCGAATATCGGTCAGCAGCAGGATCAGGAGCAGGAGAGCGGCGACGATCCCCAGCGTGAACTGGGTGACCTGACAGCGGACGCTGTCCTCGGGGGCTATAAGGGTACTCTGGCGGGATTTTTCCGAGGTTTCGCTTTTCTTTCGGGTATTTTTATCGGCAGAGCCTCGGGAAGCGTTCTTCCCGGCGGTGCGGTTTCCGTTTTTTTTGGATGCCATGTCAGTTTCCTTTCGTTTTCGGATTCGGTTCGGATTATTTCAGAAAATACAGTCCGATGGCGGCAAGACCTGCTGCGGCGCAGTAGTAGGAGAATACGCGGAAGGTGCTCTTCTTGGCGATCAGCTCCAGGAGCTTCATGGCGCAGACGCCCACGATGGCGGCGGCAAACGCCCCTGCGACGTAGATCAGCAGCTGGGTGGGTTCCTCGGTACGGATGGCGGTGGAGAAGAATTCGGGTAGCTCCAGCACGCAGGCGCCGAGAATCGCGGGAATGGAGAGGATGAAGGAGAACCGGACAGCGAAGGCGCGGTCAAATCCTTGGGTGAGTCCCACGGTGATGGTAGTCCCCGAGCGGGAGAGACCGGGCAGGACGGCGAACATCTGACCGAGGCCGACGATCAGCGCGTTTTTTGGGGTGGCTTCTTCAAGTCCCTTGCTGCCCTTGGCGAAGTTTTCGGAGAAGAAGAGCAGGATTGCGTTGAGCAGCAGGATTGCGCCCACGATCCAGAGGTAACCCGAGAGCATAGCGACGCGGTCGTCCAGAAGGGCTGCGGGAATGAGCGGGATAGTAGCGATCAGCACGAGGATGACGAACCGTTCGCCGGGGTTATAATCGGACAGCCGGAATTTGCCGTGGAGCAGCTTGCCGCACAGGGTGAAGAAGGAGACGATCAGTCTGCCGACGTCTTTGCGGTAGACGAGCAGGACGGCGACGAGGGTTCCGAGGTGGAGAAGGACGTCAAAGGCGAGGTTATCGCCGCCGTCGCCGAAGATCGCGTGAAAGATGGCCAGATGGCCGGAGGATGAAATCGGCAGAAACTCCGCCAGACCTTGAATAATGCCGTAGATGATGGATTCGATGAGACTCATGTAATCAACCCCGTTATAAAAAATGGATAAAAACCTACATCTAATATATTATCACAAATCCCCGGAAATTACAAGAGGATAAATGTGAAATATTATAAAATATTGAAAGAATTGGGTGCGGGGGAAAGCAGGGGGAAAAATCTTTGGTTCACTTGGCTTTGGACAGGGCTTTCTGCTTATTCGTCAATTGTACAGTACCTTTTTTGTGTAAAATTCCAAAAATTGAATGTATTTACAAAAGCCATTGACAAAATGGTAGAATTATGATAAAATAGCAATAGTATACAAAGCAAGTGGTCTGCAAGGAGTAGAATATGGATCGAAAAACCAATCGATCCGCTGCTATGGAAAGGCATTTTGCGCCGAAAGGGAGACATCGTTTGAAATTTAACAGTAACGCGCATAGCTTTCCGTCGCACGGGAAGAAGCTATGCGCATTTTTGGATTGGCATGAAAGGCAAATGAAAAAATAATAAAGAAGGTATGGTTCATGAAAAAGAACGTGAATTTCATTGCTGTTTTGCTGACGATCTGCATGACCCTGTCGGTATTTGCCGGATTTGCGCCTGCGTCCGCTGCCGAACAGCCGGAGCAGACCGACGATGAAGTGCAGGAAAGCTTCGCTTTGCCGGATATTGTCAGCATGGAGGAAGCACAGGAA
>CAYOON010000265.1:0-3023 GCA_964405595.1 uncultured Lachnospiraceae bacterium
ACTTTATCTGTTACCGAATTACATTTTCGCAGGCGGCAGCAAAACCCGACTTCTCTTCGCCTTTTTCGATGTCCTCTACTACATTCCCTACGGAATCCTGATCAAATGGTGCAATCCCAAGTTCAAGGCCTATCATGCGATCCTGATTGTTGTCGGTACGGCACTTGTGGTGGAAATTCTGCAATATATTCTCGCGCGGGGTGTCGGTTCGATTGAGCAATGGCTTATGGACTCCATAGGTGGTCTTATCGGAATCGTGTTGTGCGGTTGTCTTATCCAAAAGAAAAAGTCCGGCAAGAAAACCAATTAATTCATTAATAATTCTCATTACACTTTTTCAAAATTCTGAATGCCGCACATTGTGCGGCATTCAGAATTTTTCAATCCCTCGCGACAGCTTCGTATCGCACCGATCCACTGAATTTCCATTATTTCCCGGAGGTAACTATGCCCGACACGATCCCCTTTCACATTATCGGCAGGATTTCCACCGACTTCCCCACCAAATTCGGCATTCCCCGCCAGCCGGGGCTGGTTCCGGAGCTTCGGGGGAAGATCGAGCTGGAGAAGGAATACCGCAACCCGGACGCCCTGCGGGGGTTGTCCGAATTCTCCCACATCTGGCTGATCTGGCTCTTTTCCGAGGCGATCCGACCGGGCTTTTCGCCCACAGTCCGCCCACCGAGACTGGGCGGCAATCAGCGGATGGGCGTATTTGCCACAAGGTCGCCCTACCGACCGAATCCCATCGGGCTGTCGGTGGTAAAGCTGGATCGGATCGAGGACTGCACGATCTGGGTCTCGGGCGCCGATCTTATGGACGGCACGCCGATTCTGGACATCAAGCCCTATCTGCCCCATGCCGATCTGATCCCGGACGCCGTGGGCGGTTTTGCCGATCCCCTGCGGGATTATCACGTTCGGGTGGACTTTCCGGAGGAACTGTCCCAAAAAGTGCCTCCCGACAAGCGGGAGGCACTGATCGGCGTCCTGACCGGCGATCCCCGACCCTCCTATCAGAGCGATCCCGACCGGGTCTACGGCATGGAATTCGCCGGGATGGAGGTTCGCTTCCGCGTGAAGGACGGTACGCTGACCGTTGTGGAAATCAGCGGACAACGAGATAGCAGGTAGCGTTACTTTTGGGGGCGTTCTCCGGAAGTACCAGCTCGCCGGCAGCGAAAAGATTTCCGAGGATCGCCGTGGGACATTTGCCCATCATCAGCGATACGTACTCGATCTGCTTGTGGAGGTTCGGATCGGTGATAGATCGCAGATATTCCTGAATCCGCTGATCCAACTTCACGCAGATTTCCTTTGCCGCCGCATAGGCGTCGCATTTCTGGAGTTCCTCACCCCACAGTTTATCAATATTTCCCCGATAGATAGGCAGATCGAAAACGGTCTGCCCATTTTCTTCGTGGACATAACGTCCCATATCGGTGTCCCACATGGCGCGCTCGTTTTCCGAGAAGTCGGCAACCGTCCGCCTGCCGTCCAGAATGTCCCGAATCAGCGGGTAGCAGCGATGGCTGAAGATCAGTTGATGTCCCATTCTTTCGTCGGGTTGACAGAATCCGAAATCACGAGGACAGTGAACCCAAAACTCTATTCCAACTCGGTCGTAAATGCCGCCGTTATGTCCCAAGCCGTTCATTGCGTCGGCATAGCCCTCCTCATATCCGAGAATTCCCCAGTTTCCGCCGTCGGGACGCTCGAAGGAGAAGTAGAGGTCGGGTCTGTATACGCTCTGGTTGACCCGTCTGCTGCATTCAATGGAAACCAGCCAGAGGAAGTCTGATTCTGACATGGAATCGGGCTTCACGCCTGCCGCCAGCAGCTTTTCTTTCATCTCTCCGATCAGCGATTTGATCGCGGGCAAAACTTCCTTTCCGGCTTCAATGGACATCGCCGTGATTGCCGCCTGCGTGTCCTTATCCGCGATGAAAAAGTTGGTCACATACTTTCCATCGTCGGTTTTCTTGAGCAGGCTGGCATCGTGGAGGAGACGAATTTCCTCTTCCATGTAAGGAAGGGCGATTCCCAGTTCCATCGCCAGTTCCTCGGCGGTGGAGGGGTTATTGTGCGCCTCGATCACGATATTCTGGGGGATCATTCGGTTCAGTGCCGAATCGGGAAGACCCGAGGAAGTGTGATTGCCTGATCCGATATAGTTGATTCTTTCGGGGGTAATGCTCTTCTTTCCAAATGTTCTTGCCATGTTCATACCTTCTTTCAATTTGTTTCGTGCGCGGTGCAGTCTCTGCTTAACCGCTGACTCGGAGATCGAGAGCTTCGATGCGATTTCGGATACGCGCTTCTGCTCGAAATAGTAGGCGATCAGGATTTCCCGATACTCGCCGGCGGTGAATGCCAGTTCCCTGCGGAGCAGCTCCTGCTCCTCCTTGGCGATCAGCGCCGTTTCGGGGGACTCGCTCGCCGGCTGATCGGCTTCGGCAAGGTCGGTGACGTCCCATCCGGATGAAGCGTCACTTTGTTTGTGCTTTCGCTCCGCCCATCTTGCGTAGCGGTTACGGCAAATCTGCCAGACCCATGCGTGAAAATGATCGGGGATCACGCCGTCCGCCAGCTCCTCCAGCACGCACAGGGAGATCTCCTGCGTCAGATCCTGTGCCTGCTCGGCGCTGCCCGTCTTTTTGAGACAGAAGTAGAAAATTTTGTCCAGATACTCTTTTGCGTAGTACTCCGCAAGAGAGCTGTACTGCTCGCTCACCTCTCTCAACTCCTTTCATACAGATAGTGTCGGAAATTCGGTTTCGGTGACAGGAAATTTGGAAAAATATTTGATTTTTTGTCCGATGATTCATTATAGCACGTTTTCGCGGAAAAGTCAGCTTTTTTCGGAATTGCGATTGACAAACGCAGAAAGCCCTGATTCACAGCACAGGTCAGAATCTTCATAAATGCTTGATTTTTGACTGAGGGTTCTTGCTTGTATTCTCTATCCATCGCGCAGTGGTGATCGTTAGTCAGCAGGGGGCGAGGGGGAAGAATGATCTCAA
>CAYOON010000266.1:0-3013 GCA_964405595.1 uncultured Lachnospiraceae bacterium
ATCCACGCCGGGATGCCGTCTGCCTTGGGGAAAGATTCCCACGACCTCGCCCTGCTCCAAAAGGTTGATGGTGGTTCGGATGGACGAAACGCTGGCGGCCGCGTCCGAGCGGTCAACGGGGAAGGCGCCCAGCAGGGTAATCAGCTGCTTGAGCACCGGAACCGCGAACAGCTCCTTCTTGGCAAAATAGCGCACCTGCTGCTTGAAGCAGGCGGCCACGACGATCACGTCGCTGTTGGACATATGGTTGGAGCAGATCAGAAAGGGACCTTCCTTGGGTCGGTTCTCCTTGCCGACAATCTTCACGCGGTAGAGCCGGCGGAAGAATCCGCCGAGACAGGCTCTCGCAACCTTGTAAAAGCTCATAAAGTTCTCCTTACTTACAGTCCGAGCGCGCGAAGCTTATCCTGAATGATCCGCAGCGCCGCGTCGTAGCTTTCCTGTAGATTCAGTTCGGAATTATCCAGCAGAATGGCGTCATCCGCCATTTTCAGCGGAGAGATCGCGCGGTTGCGGTCACTGTAATCCCGCTGTTGAATATCGGCAAGCACATCCTCGTAGCGTGCCTCGATCCCTTTTTCGAGAAGCTCCTTGTAGCGGCGGTTCGCTCTTGCCTCGGGGGAGGAATCTACGAAAATTTTCACCGTAGCGTTCGGCAGGACGACCGTTCCGATGTCTCTGCCGTCCATGATTACGTTATTTTTCACGGCAATATCCTTCTGCAAATCCAGCAGGAAGGCGCGAACCGTCGGGATAGCCGATACGGTGGAAGCCCACATGGAGATCTCGGGCAGCCGAATGTCCTCGCTGACGTCCTCGCCGCAAAGAATCACCCGCTGAACGCCGTCCCGGTATACCAGAGACAGCTCAATTTCGGGCAGGCAGGCGAGAATCCCGTCCACGTCTGATTTTTCCAGCCCCTTGCGGCAGGCATACAGTCCGACCGCCCGGTAGAGCGCGCCGGTATCCACATAGACGTATTGCAGATCCCTTGCCAGCATCTTCGCCAGCGTGCTTTTTCCAGCGCCGGCAGGTCCGTCCAATGCAATTTGTATCATAATTTTGTTCTTATCCTTTCAAAATTTCAAATATTCAGAAACTCTCGCCGCAGACCGCCGCCCGTGCGGCACCGACCGCGGTAGAGAACGCGATTTGCAAATTAAACCCGCCCGTGTAGGCGTCCAGATCCAGTACCTCGCCCGCGAAATAAAGCCCCGGAACCTTCTTGGACTCCATGTTCTTCGGGCTGATCTCGCCGACGTCCACGCCGCCGGAGGTTACGATCGCCTCGGCGATGGGACGGTATTTCTTCAAAGTCATGGTCAGATTCTTCATCAGCGTGACGATGGCAGCCCGTTCCTCCTTGGTGATCGTATGCACCTTTCTGTCGGGCGCGATTCCCGAGAGCGAGACGAATATGGGGATCAGCTTGGAGGGAAGCAGATCGGACAGCGCGTTGGAGTAGTTCTTGTTGGAGTATTTGGCAAAATCCCCGATCAGCCGCCGATCCAGCGTGGCAATGTCCAGCGCGGGTTTTAGGTCAAGGATCACCTTGATCTGCCCGGGACGAAAATCCCTTAGATGCGCGGACATAGAAAGCACCATCGGTCCCGTGATCCCGAAGTGGGTGAACAGCATCTCGCCGAAATCCTCATAAAGGAGGGTATCTTTATCGTAAGCCCGCAGGGCGACGTTCTTCAGCGACAATCCCTGCAAAGCGGGACACCATTTTTCGCAGGTCTCCAACGGAACCAGTGAGGGGATCAGCGGAGTCACCCGAATCCCAAGCTCTCTGGCGAATCTGTACCCGTCGCCGTCCGATCCGGTCTGCGGATAGGACAGTCCCCCGGTTGCCACGATCACCCGATCGAAGGGATAGAATTTGTCGGTATCAAGTCCGATCACGCATCCGTTTTCGACCCGGATCGACGTGACCTTCTCCCGGACCAGCCGAACGCCCGCATCCCGCATTTCCCGGCGGAGAGCCTCCACGATGTCGATCGCCTTGTCCGATACCGGGAACACCCGATTGCCGCGTTCAACCTTCAGGGGAACGCCCAGCGATTCAAAGTATGCCATGGTGTCGGCGGAGCCAAAGCGGCTGGCGGCACTGTAGAGGAATCTGCCGTTTTTGGTGACGTTGGCGATAAATTCGTTCGTATCGCACTGGTTGGTGATATTGCACCGACCCTTGCCGGTGATTTGCAGCTTCCGACCGGTTCGTTCGTTTTTTTCGAAGAGAGTAACATCCGCGCCCAGTCTGGCAGCTTGGCTGGCTGCCATCATGCCCGCAGCACCTCCGCCGATGATTCCGATCGTCATATCCTATCCGTCCTTTACCTTTCAGACAATTAAGATCATTATAGCCGAGAATAGCGCCCCTGTCAAGGGATTTTCTCCAGGAAAAGAAAAATTTACATATTTTTTCCGCAAAAAGCGTATACTTGGGGAAGGACTGGAGGGGATTTTCATGAACCAAAGTGAAGAAACAAGCTTTCAGCGGCACGTCCGTTACGCCTTCTATGCGCTGGCGGTTGCGGCGCTGATCCTGCTGGGATACTATCTGATCGCAAAGCTCCTGTTTCCCATCGTGCTGGCATGGCTGTTCGCTCTGCTTTTGCAGCCGCTGATCCGTTTTGTAACGCGTCTGACCCGCTTTCCGCGAAAGCCTGTGTCGGTGGTGATCTACGTTCTGCTCCTGCTTGCCCTGTCTACGCTTTTTATCTCCCTGTTCAACCGCCTCTACAAAGAGGTTGCGGGACTGGTGGGCTATCTTGCCGACAACGGCGACGGTCTGATCGCCTCCGCCAAAGGGATGCTGGACGGCTTCCTGGAAAAATTCGGCTTTCTCTCCAATGCTGACGAGATCAGCCGCTATCTGATCGGCGTCCTCGGCGAGTCGCTCAAAAACATAACCGCCGGGCTTACCGGATGGCTGGGATCGGTGGTCACCGGACTACCCGAAAAGCTGTTCGTGCTGCTGATCTTCCTGATGGCAACCTTCTATCTGACG
>CAYOON010000267.1:0-3006 GCA_964405595.1 uncultured Lachnospiraceae bacterium
GTGTGGATCACGATGATGTCCGCACCCATGGCTTCGGCAGCATCCAGACTCTGCCCGATGTAGTCCAGCGATTTCAGCCGTTTTTCGATTTCGGTGCCGGAAAGCGAGATATAGTAGGGCGTGTGGAAGGATGTGACGATCCCGTGCTCCTTTGCCTTCTCGCCGATCTTGCGGAAGGTGTCGAGCGATCCCGACACGCCGTTGCCCGCGCTGTACTCAAAGGCATCAAGCCCCTTGGATGCGATCCAACCGGGCGATTGGAGGGTGGATTTGCAGCCCTCGTCGTAGAAGGACTGGGAGTTCCCGCTGGGTCCGAATAATGCGCTCATAATGTTTACCTTTCCGCTCCGCAAAATCGCGCGGAGCCTTGCTTTTACTTTTGTCCCGTCAGCTTCCGCCAACGCTCGTGCTGATCCGAATGTCCCGGATGCGCTTTGAAGTAGCTTCGCACAAAGGGACGCTCCCCAAGCCGCTTGATCCGATGAAAAAGATCGGTGCGATCCTTAATGGGCGGCACCAGCACGGTCTTCAGCCCGCCCCGCTGTCCTGCCAGGATGTCGGTGAAGATCTGATCGCCCAGCGACGCGGCATGGGCGGGATCCACCCCCTGATCGGCAAGCGCACGCAGGAGTACCTTCGTTCCCGGCTTCTTCGCGTCGGCGTAGAAGGGAAGTCCCAGCGATCGGGTGAAGCGTTCCACACGCGGAGGATGGTTGTTGGAGAGAAAGACGAAGCGGATCCCCGCCTCCTTCATCTGTCCCAGCCACTTTGCCACCGGCGGCGTGGGCTCGGGATCGTCGTAGGTCACCAGCGTGTTGTCGATGTCGCAGATCACCACACATACCCCGATGGAACGGAAAAATTCGGGGGTAATCTGATAAATATCGTCGAAATAGTAGTCGGGGATACCCAGTCGCATAGAGATCTCCTTTGGCGGAATTGTTTCCTTTATTTTAGCACAAAACTTCGAAAGATGCAAGAGGACTTTGCGAATATTCCGATATTTTTTGAAAATACTAGGGGATGTAACCAAGTTTTTCATGAAAGGATAAAACGCATGGGAGTTAATAAAGAAACCTATAAAAAATTCGCCGACCAAAACGCCGAAAAGTCCCCGCTTCTCATGGACTGCGTAAAGGCGTTCATCTTCGGCGGGCTGATCTGCCTGCTCGGACAGGCACTGCTCACGCTTTATCAGGCGTGGGGACTCTCGGAGGACACTGCCAAGCCGACTATGTCTGTATCGATGATCTTTTTGGCGGCCGTTCTTACGGGATTGGGGCTTTTCGACAAGATCGCCAAGCACGCGGGAGCCGGTACGCTGGTACCCATCACAGGCTTTGCCAACTCGGTCGTAGCGCCAGCCATTGATAATAAGGCGGAGGGCTGGATTCTGGGACTGGGCGCGAAGATCTTCATCATCGCAGGCCCCGTGATCCTCTACGGTACGCTGGCATCCACGGTCTACGGCGTGATCTATTATATATGGACACTTTTCTGAAGGGGGAATATTCTTGCTGATCCGATTTAAAAATCCGCCCAAAATCCGCGCTTATGCCGCGGTGGGCGGGAAAGAGGAATACGAGGGCCCGCTGGGCGCGGGACTGGACGCTCACGACAGCGACAACCGCTTTTCGGCCGACACATGGGAGAAGGCGGAGAGCGAGATGCAGCGAACCGCGCTGTCGCTGGCGATCGCGAAATCGGGGATAAAGGAGAAGCCCGATCTGCTTTTTGCGGGCGACCTGATCAATCAGTGTACCTCCTCCACCTTCGGAGTGCTGGATTTCGAGGTGCCATTTCTGGGGCTGTTCGGTGCCTGCTCCACTGCCGCAGAGTCGCTGATCATGGCGTCCACCTTCGTGGAGGCGGGACACGCGACGCATGCCGCTGCGGTTACGTCCTCCCATTTCTGCTCGGCAGAGCGGCAGTTCCGCTTCCCGCTGGAGTACGGGGGACAGCGTCCGCCCACATCCCAGCGTACCGCAACCGCGTCGGGGGCGTTCATCGTCACCTCCGAGGGAGAGGGCATGACAATTACCGATGTCATGATCGGTATATCCCGGGACGGCGGGATCACCGATGCCAACAACATGGGCGCGGCGATGGCTCCGGCGGCGGTGGATGCGCTGACCCGTTACTTCCGGGAGACAAACACCACCCCTGCCGATTATGATGGGATTTACACTGGTGATCTTGGTTTTGAGGGCTACAAAATCGTAAAGCAGTTTCTGTCCCAGCTGGGCTACGAGCCGGACGACAGATACCAAGACTGCGGACTTCTGATCTACAATCGGGAGATTCAGGACATGCACGCCGGAGGATCGGGCTGCGGATGTTCAGCCATGGTGCTTGCCGCCAAGATTCTGCCGGAAATGGATAAGGGAGAGCTGTCGAATGTTCTCTTTATCGGTACGGGTGCGCTGATGTCGCCCGCCAGCGTGCAGCAGGGACTCAGCATCCCCGGAATTGCCCATCTGGTGCATATTCAGAGGGAGCAGAAAGGAGGAAATCGGTCGTGATCTGGCTTTGGTCCTTTGTGATCGGCGGACTCTTCTGCGTGATCGCACAGATCCTGATTGACCGCACCAAGCTGACCCCCGCGCGGATTCTGGTCTGCTATGTGGTGGCAGGTGTGATTCTCGGTGCGCTTGGACTGTACAAGCCCATTATTGATTTCGCCGGTGCCGGTGCAACCGTTCCGCTGACGGGATTCGGTTATCTTCTTTCCGACGGCGTTCGCACGGCGGTAGATGAAAGCGGCCTGATCGGCGTGCTGACCGGCGGTCTGACCGCGGCAGCAGCGGGAATTGCGGCATCCATGGTTTTCGCCTTTTTAGCTGCACTCTTCTTCAAAAGCAAACCGAAATAAAAGCAGCACCGCTCCGATTTCGTCGGAGCGGTGCTTTTCTGTCAGTCTTCGTAGGAAGTATTATAATAGATGGTACACTCTTTCAGCGCGGTAGTGTTTCCTTGCTGCTGGAGGCTGCCGTTCCAACTCTCCTC
>CAYOON010000268.1:0-3002 GCA_964405595.1 uncultured Lachnospiraceae bacterium
TCGATCTCGGACAGCTTCGCATAATCGGTCAGATCGAACATCTCGAAGCGGACGTAAGCAGCAGTTACGGTATCGAAATCAAGCACTACGGGGTCAATCGTCGAGATGGTAAAGCCCGTCTTCTCCAGAACGGTCTCCCAATCGGTTCCGTTGTTGGAAATCTGGACACGGAAATTCTGCGGGAAGTGGAGATCAAAAAGGTCGGGATTCATGTTGTTGGCACGCTTATATGCGGCGTGCGAGGGATAGATCACCATCTGGTTGAATTCTGTGCCTTCGCCCAGATTGATGGTAATCTGCGACTCGGAAGGCTTCGTAGCATGGGTATGATAGCCGGCAAACTGACCGAATTCATTTTGGTAGGTGTTTACATCGGCAATATTTCCGTTGTTGATGTTGGAAAGATGCCAGTTGTTGTCATTGTCGTCATGACAATCAGAGCTTCCGTCGAGGGGCTTGTTCAGTGCCAGATTCTCGTAAACCGGAGTCTGGCTCTTGTTGTAGATCTCCATCTCGGCCAGCCTTATGGCATGGTCGCTGCCTGCCCAGCTGAGGCGCACATAGCGGGCAGTAACTGCGTCAAAGGTAAAGGTTTGGGGATTGTAGAGATCGTGATCGGATTCAATGGTGTACCCGGTCTCGGAATGGATGGTCGTCCAGCTTGCGCCGTCATTCGATACCTGAATATCGAAATTGGTGGGGAAGGAGTCGCGTCCACAGGGATAGAACACTGCGGTGTTGAAGGTGGTAGGCGCATGGAAGTCAAAGCCTACCGAATGGGGAATGGACACATTGTCGCCATATGCGGAGTGGTATCCGCTGCTCTGACCTCCATCCTGTTTGCTGTTGATCAGGTTTCCGTCATTGATGTTGGGGAAAATCCACCCCCAATAAGTGTCGTAATGTGCGTATCCGGTGCAGAAGGGAGCCCCGTGGAGCGCCAGATTGGTGCCGTCTGCGTATACGGGTGCGCCGACCTCTTCGGTCTTAACCGTAACATTGGTAATCGAACCGTCGACTACCTTGGAGGAAATACCGAAGGACATTCCGGGCAGGGGTCTTGCATCAGTGTAGCTCAGAACCTCGGTACCGTCAATCGATACGGTAATCTGTCCGTTGTAGTAGCTTGCCGTCATCTGGACTCTGGTGCCCTTTTCTCTGCCGGACTCTGCTGTTGCACAGTAGCCGCTCCAGTAGCCGTTGTTGCGCTCGATGGCAACAGCTGTTTCACCGAACTGAACCAGATAGTACTGTTCGCCGCATTCTTCGATGATGCCGTTTGAGCTGGCGTCATTGATGGCGAGCAGGAAACCGTTCTGCTCACCGACAATGACGTTTGCGCTGAGCGTAACCTTCTCGGAGGGCTTTGCGGTGCCCAGATACCAAACGCCGAAGTTGGAACCGCCGGGCGTCCCCTTTAGGGTGTAGCTGTCACCGGAGTGTTCCCAGTTACCGGCGGTAGTACCCGCTGCCGGATCTACGGAGATTTTCTCGGTTTCGGCAGAGGACGCCAGGACAGGCAGAGCTGCAAGTCCGATAACCAATGCCAAGGTGGATGCAAGGATTTTCTTCATGACTAAATCTTCCTTTCGAATATGTATTAAACGTGTACCATTACACGATCGGGACAAAAAAACGGTAATGTTCGAGCCTCTTTTTAGTATTATAGCACAATACTGACTCCGTGTAAAGGACGGTTGAACGCTATATGAGGCAAAAAAGTGCCTTATTTTGCTTGTTTGTCATCTGATCAGTGTAAATTGTAAGGGAATCGCTTTTTTTCGATAAAAAACCATTGACTTCGCCCCTCGACTGTGCAATACTGACCGACCGTCCCGAAAACGGAAGCTCAGGGGAACAAAGTTCCCCCGAGAAGCAACTATAACAGCCCGGCGAACTCGCCGAAATAGCCGAAGGCGATTCCAAGCGCCGCCGACAGCCCAATCAGCAGGATCGGGCTGATCTTTTTGAACACGAGAATCAGATTCAGGACAAAAATCCCCGCGCTGATCCAGAACAGATAGGTCGAAAACACCGAAATCAGGGTCCCGTCGGGAAAGAATACACCCTGCCCCACCGACAGCACGGCGGCGGCGATCAGTCCCGCCACAGTAGGTCGCAGCCCCCGCAGTACGCCCTGCACGGCAAAATTTTGCTGAAACGCCCGGTAAATCCGCGCAACCAGCAGGATCACGAGGAAGGATGGCGTCACGACGCCCAAAGTAGCGCAGATCGCTCCGGGAACTCCGGCGGTGGTGGAACCCACGTAGGTCGCCACATTGACCGCGAAGGGACCGGGGGTCGATTCGCTTACCGCGACGAAGTTGATCAGCTCCTCGGCGGTCATCCAGCCCTTGGACAGCACCTCCGATTGCACCAGCGGCAGCATGGCGTACCCGCCGCCGAAGGTGAAGGCTCCGATTTTCAGGAAGGTTAAGAAAAGCTCCAGATAAATCACGACGCGTCCCCCTTTCGGGATCGCGCCCGCGCGATCAGTGCCGACGAAAGTCCGATCAGGGCGCAGCAGAGGATCACGGTAAGGGCGTTCAGCTTGAAAAACGCCACCGCAAGGAAGGACGCTGCCATGAGAATCCACGAAAATACGTTGATTTTGCGGGATTTTCCTGCGGTTTTAGCTTGATCCGTGTCAGATTTCAGCGCGGCTCTTGCCATGGTATACGCCGCCCGGACGATCAGCGCCAGAACCCCGGCGCGGATGCCCATGAAGGCGTATTCCACCGGCTTGAGCGTCTGGAAAGCGGTGTAGAGTGCCGACACAATCAGCATAATCAGGAAGGCGGGCAGCACCACGCCGACGGTTGCCAGAAGCGCACCCGGGAATCCGGCGATTTTCGATCCGATAAAGGTTGCGGCGTTGACGGCAATGGGGCCGGGGGTGGATTCGGCGATGGCGATCACGTCGAGCAGATCCTGCTGATCCGCCAGACGGCGTTTTTCGGTCAGTTCCCTGCTGATTACCGGGATCATGGCGTATCCGCCGC
>CAYOON010000269.1:0-2994 GCA_964405595.1 uncultured Lachnospiraceae bacterium
ACGCGCAACGGGGAAGAACCATCTCAAGCGCCGAAGGCTCTTCCCCCTCGCGCTCCCTCTTCTCTTGGCTTTTCCGCCGTCGGCATCCGATTGCCCTTGCTTCCCCCGTCAGGACTTTACCCCCACATGTCCTGTGCAGATGCCGACGGGATGAAGTTTGTGGTAATCTAAAGTTTTTTGTTGCATCAACCCAGCCAAAATTGGGCACAAATGCCTGAATTTGGCTGGGTTACTGTTTTTCTGAAATATTGTCATTTAAACCATTGGTTGTTTTGAACCGGGATGAAAAGGTTCGGAAATCGAAAAGCCCAAGGATTTTGCCAAACCCTTGGGCTTTTATTTTTTATCCTTATTCTTATAAAAGTTCTTGAAGGTTCTTAGGGGACTTCTTTCAAGAAGTCCCCTAAGCGGGTGAATCGTCCCGCAGGGCGGGACGAGAGGGCAGCGCCCTCAATTCGTTCTCCGGCGGAGCCGGGGAACGAATCCTTTGCTTTGGGGGCGTCCGCCCCCAAAGTGAAGGAACCCGTCACCCCAACTTCTCCAAAGCAGCGATCTTCACGCAGCAGATCAGGACTTCTACTGCTTGTTTCAGTTCATCCAGAGGGGGATAGGAGGGCGCGATCCGGAGGTTTGCGTCGCTCGGATCTTTGCCGTAGGGGAAGGTCGCGCCTACGCCGGTCAGGGTGACGCCGCACGCCATGGCAAGCTCCCATACGCGCTTCGCGCTGCCGGTGGTCAGATCCAGACTGATGAAGTATCCGCCCCGGGGCTTCGACCACTCGGCAATCCCACAGGGGGCAAGCTCGGTCTCGAAGGCCTCCAGAATCGCCTCGAACTTGGGACGCAGGATGGCGGCATGCTTCTTCATCTGCTCCCGGATTCCGTTGGCATCCTTGAAGAAGAGGACATGGCGGAGCATATTCAGCTTGTCGTGACCGATGGTCTGTACGGTCATGATGGAACGGATGTAGTCCAGGTTCCGCTTGGACGCGGCAATGCAGGAGATACCCGACCCCGGGAAAGAAATCTTGGATGTAGATGTAAATTCGTAGACAATATCGGGATTGCCGGCGGCGATCGCCTCTTCCACGATGTCCAGCAGCTTATCGCCCTCGTCGTACAGGTCGTGTACCGCGTAGGCGTTATCCAGAAGATCCGGAAATCGTCGGCGGCGGGCTTCAGTCTGGCGAATCTGCGGACGGTTTCGTCCGAGTAGGTTACGCCGCCCGGGTTGGAGTACTTCGGCACGCACCAGATACCCTTGATCTGCGGATCGGCGGACACCAGCGACTCCACCAGATCCATATCGGGGCCGTCCGCCTTCATGGGGACGTTGATCATCTCGATGCCCAGCGACTGGCAGATAGCAAAATGGCGGTCATATCCGGGAACGGGGCAGAGGAACTTGATCGTTCCCTGTCTGCACCAAGGGGTGCTTTCGGGCGAGGTGCCGTAGAGCAGGCAGCGCGCCACGCTGTCGTACATGATATTCAGCGAGGAGTTACCGCAGACGATGATATTCTCGGTGGGCACCTCCAGCAGCCCTGCCAGCAGCGCCTTTGCGCCGGGGATACCGTCCAATATGCCGTAGTTCCGGCAGTCGGGGCCGTCCTGATGGCACTTATCGGCGCTATCCAGCACGGTCAGCATATCTTCGGACAGATCCAGCTGTTCACTATCCGGCTTTCCGCGGGACATATCCAGCTTCAGACCTTTCGCGCACAGGGAATCGTAAATCGCCTTTTGGGCGGCAAGCTCGGTCGAGCGTTCTTCGGGAGTCATTTGCGTGTAATTCTTCATTTTTATCATACCTTTCTTTGCGAAGCAAACCTCTTCACTCTTCACGAAACAAACAGTACCGATTGTTTCGTCGGCTGAAATGTAGATCGCGATAGCCGTTAGACGCTTTTTCTCTTGACCTTGTAGGCCCAAGAGAAAAAGCTTTGCAAAAAGAGAAGGGCCGTGGGAGTTTCGCCCGTTGCGACGGGCGACCAAAGGCGCTGCCTTTGGAAACCGCCACCTTTTGAAAAAGGTGGACGAAAACTTTACTGAAACGTGCGCCAGCACGTTTTACGCAACCATTAGAACTCGGCGTTACCGGTAGTTCTCGGGAACGACTCGACGTCGCGGATATTGGACATACCGGTGACGTACATCACCAGCCGCTCAAAGCCCAGTCCGAAGCCCGCGTGCTTGGTTCCGCCGTACTTCCGCAGCTCGGCGTACCATCCATACGCTTCCTTATCCAGCCCGAACCGCTCGAACGCCGCGTCCAGATAGTCGGCGCGCTCCTCGCGCTGGGATCCGCCGATCAGCTCGCCCACACCGGGCACCAGCAGATCCACGGCGGCGACCGTCTTATTATCATCGTTGAGCCGCATATAGAACGCCTTGATCTCCCTCGGCCAGTTGGTCACGAAGACCGGACGCTTGTAGTACTTCTCGGTCAGATAGCGTTCATGCTCGGTTTGCAAATCCTCGCCCCAGCCAACAGGGTACTCGAAGTTCTCGCCGCTCTCTTTCAATATATTGATCGCCTGCTCATAGGTGCAGACAGCGAAATCGGAGTTCACGATGCCCTCCAGACGCTCGATCAGCCCCTTGTCAACCCGCAGATTGAAGAATTCCAGCTCGTCGCGGCACTCGGTCAAAAGCCCGCTGATGACGTACTTGAGCATCTTCTCGGCAAGCTCCATGTCGTCGGAAAGATCGGCGAAAGCGATCTCGGGCTCCAGCATCCAGAACTCGGCGGCGTGGCGGGGGGTATTGGAACGCTCGGCGCGGAAGGTGGGTCCGAAGGTGTACACCTTGCCGAAGGCCATAGCGTAGGATTCCACGTTTAGCTGACCGGAGACGGTCAGATTGGCGGGTTTGCAGAAGAAATCCTTGGTGAAATCCACCGTTCCGTCGGGATTGCGGGGGACATTATCGAAATCTAGCGTGGTAACGCGGAACATATCACCGGCACCTTCGCAGTCGTTGGTGGTGATCAGC
>CAYOON010000270.1:0-2986 GCA_964405595.1 uncultured Lachnospiraceae bacterium
GTCACCCACTTGTAGTTCTCTTCGACAGTCAGATCCTTTTTCTTATTATACACGAAGTCCCAGAGTTCGTGCCAACCCTGATCGGACGCGCCGTACTTGACGGTATCGACCCAGTTGATCACGGTTACGCTCTCGGGCGAGACGCCCCAATGGGATGCCACGAAATCGTCGTCGATCTTCTCACGGAGGTAGTAGACGCCCATATATTCGTTGTTGATATACAGATTCACCGGCTTGTACGCCTGTACCAGCACGCCGGGCATGTTGCCCGATTTTGCCGCCAGCGAGGTTACCAGCTCGTCGGTCATCATGGTGCGGTACTTCATCATGCTCTGGGAGCCCGAACGAAGCACCAGACTATTGAAGGCGTCGATGTCCAGATCGTCGAAAATCTTGTATTTCAGCTCGGACATACCGTATTTCGAGCGGAATTTCAGCTGATAGCTCTTCTTGGCGTACTGGCGGCTGGACGCGCCGAACACCTTGATTCCGCAGTTGACCGAAAACTCTTCCATGCCGTTCACATAGTAGGAGAATCCGACCTCTTTTTCCATATTGGCGTTGTAGTTCTTATAAATACCCGTCTTTTCGCCGTAGAAGTCGCTATCTGCCATGGAAATCTTGATCACGGGGAGCGAATAGGAGGGCACGCCGATGAAATAGTCGTAGGTCGTAACCTCACAGGGGATCTTGCTGCCGTCGTAAGCAACGACCCGCAGGGAGGCGGTCTTTTCAATCTGAATAGTCTCGCCCTGATAGAGAGTGGAGTTTCTGGTAGGCTTGGAGCCATCCAGCGTGTAGTAGATGTTGCCCTCGCCGGTCAGGATCACACCCACCTGCGAATCGTAGAAGCCGGAGGCGGCGCTTACCAGCGGAACCGCCGTGATCGTCGCGTTACCGGCGGGATTTGCCTTTCCGAAGGAGGTTGTCGTGAAGTAGCCCAGCTTTCCGTCGTATCTGCCCCAGCTGTAATCGGAGGGGATCTGCGGCGTTTTCAGGGCGTCGATCACATTGCCCGATCCGTCGGAGACGTAGAGCTTCTCACCGGACGAGCTGATCTTGAAGGGCGCGTACTTGCTGCCGTCGCAATAGACTACGGTATATTCACCGGGATTCAGCGTTCCTGCCGGGAGCTTGTATTTTTGCAAATTGCTGCTCTTGTCCGACAGATAGTAATTGGAGAGTTCGATTGCGCTGTCGGTGTTGTACCAGAGCTCTACCATGTCGTAGCACTCGCCGCTTACAGGCGAAATCTTGCTGTTGGACGAGATCACCTCGCTGATCAGCAGACCCTTACGCTCGCCGATCGCCGCCATCCAGCCTTCCGCCGTGTTGGCGTATCCGGGCGAGGGCTGATCCACGATGCCGCGATCATAGGTCCAGGAGGTATTCTTCTCCATCGGCTCATCGTAGACTCGGGAGCTTACGATAACTCCGTCGGAGGAACGGGTAATAAAGACCTTGTCGGCGTCTTTGGAAAGGTTGAAGGTCAGATCCTTCCCGCAGGCAAGGACGAAATACTCGCCGGGCTTCAGCACCTTCTCGGGGAGCTTGCAGGCATAGCGGTTCTCGAAGCTGGTGGAAGCGTAGAAGCCGGAGAGATCAATATCGTTCTCGCCGGTGTTGAGCAGCTCAATCCAGTCGCAAAGCTGACCGTCGATGGGATAGAGGTCGTTGGTGGACATCAGCTCGCTGATCACCAGACTGTCCTTCTCCTTGGCAGAATCTCCGCCGGGGGTAGGCTCGGCGGTCTCTCCGCCGGTGGCTCTGACATAGGAATAGTTGGCGGTGCCGTTATAGTACTCGACCTTATCGGTGCAGAGGTCGCCGTGATAGATCAGAAGCACGCCCTGCACGGTCAGCTCGATGCCCACCGAATCGGAGGACTGGCTGCCGTTGGCGAAAATGACGGTATACTCGCCAGGCTTCAGCGTAGTAGCGGGGAGCGTCTTCGGATCGCCCTTACCCAGCGCAACGCTGTAGTCAGAGAGCTTTACCGGATCGCTGCCGCAGTTCTGGATCTCAAACCATCCGCTGCGCGCGCCGCTCTTATCGGTGATGCCTACCGTGTTGAGTACCATCAGCTCGGTAATCCGCAGGGCGGGATTCTCCTCCATGGTCACCTGAACTTCGTCGATGGTGCCCTGCGGTGCCGTAACCGTACCGCCGCTCGGTTTATCGCCGGTCGAATTGGGATCGTCCTTTTTACAGGCGATCAGCGACGAGCAGGTCAGGAAAAGCATGGACGCCGCCATCACACCGGACACGATTTTTATGGATTTGTGGTTTGCACTTTCTTTCATTTCAGATCTTGCCTCCGGGAACATTTTGAGAATTATAGACAGTATTGTCGGAACACCCGAAATACGTTTTTGTACGACCCTATTATGCCACAGTTTTTTCCGAAATGCAAGCATATTCCTGAAAAATTTCAAGAATTTACCGCAGGTTCGAAATATTCATCATATATTCATATTTTGACGGTATTGCGCAGGATTATCCCCCGGATGAACACAGAGAATGCCGTTTTTTATGCAAATCGTCCGTACAAATCTATCCTTGCGCAAAATTCAATAATTGATATTCGCTTTTCTGGCTTGGCTGCACAAGTCACGGGTAGACAGCGTGTAACTTTCTCCATCCTTAATAAAATGTGTCCCACACTGCCGGAACTCAAAATGGACGTTGCGGGCGATACATTGCTCCCGTATGGAAAGCACCCACGCATAGTCAAGCACTCTGGCGTTTCTGTCTGATTCGCCGCCTACTACGACTAATTCAACATCATCAAGATAGGTGGTAAGGTCTATTTCCCCAATCAATGGCTGGCAGATAATATTTTTATGCTTGATAGGCAGTTTGTTGAAAATGGAAAGTCTGTAATCAGCTCTGTCCTGATTCTCTACCGTACATCCGACCGTAACATTCTCATATCCATCGTTCCAGTCCTCCGGGATACAATCCATAAACCGTTCAATACGCTTTG
>CAYOON010000271.1:0-2965 GCA_964405595.1 uncultured Lachnospiraceae bacterium
TCGTCGATCAGCATTCCGTTGGTGGTCAGGGTAAAGCGGAAGTTCTTGCCCTTCTCCTTTTCCACCGAGCGGGCGTAGGCGACGAGCTGCTTGACCACGTCGAAGTTCATCAGCGGTTCCCCACCGAAGAAGTCTACCTCCAGATTGGTGCGGCTGCCCGAGTTCGCGATCAGGAAGTCCAGCGCCTGCTTACCTACCTCGAAGGACATCAGGGAATTCTGACCGTGGTACTTTCCTTGGGCTGCAAAACAGTATTCGCAGTTCAGGTTACAGGTATGGGCGATGTGGAGGCAGAGTGCCTTGACCACGGGGTTTCGGTTCTTGATATTGAAGGTTTTTCCCTCGTATACGTCCTTGGAAAAGAGCTTCCCCTCCTGTTTCAGGGTCTCAATGTCAGACAGCAGCTCGGCGATCTCGTCGGCGGTCACGTCGGGCTGATCGGCGTATTTTTTCAGCAAGATTTCGGTAATCTCCTCATGAGTGTGATCCTCGTAAAGCCCGATGGTGTCATAGGCGACCTCGTCTACGTTATGTACCGATCCGCTGGCTATGTCCAGGACGATATTATATCCGTTCAGTTTATACTGATGTATCATTTTCGTAGTTCCTTTAGTATAAATTTAGCAAGAAAATGCCGTCCGCCGATTCCGCTGAATCGTGCAAACGGCATATTCTCTATCAGCACGAAATTACTTATTGTTGTTTTCGCACTTCTGATTTGCAACGCCGCAAGAAGTCTTGCAAGCGGACTGGCAAGAGGTCTGGCACTCGCCGCAGCCGCCGTTCTTTACGCTCTTCGCAAGATCGCGGGTCTCGATGGTCTTGATTCTCTTCATATCGGTAACTCCTTTGCAATGTATGTATATGGTTTATTATAGCACGTCTTTTCCGATTTGTCAATCCCGTTTTTCCGCTTTTATGAAAATCTCCCCTGAAAATTTTCCATTTTTCGCCAGTACCGTCACGCCGCTTTCCGCAAGATTACGGATTCGGGCGATAACCTCCTCGTCAATCCGCTCTCCCGGAACGATCAGCGGGATTCCGGGCGGATAGGCACGGATGTAGTCGGCGGATATATGCCCAAGCGCGTTGGACAGATCTACCGCACAGTCGGGGGATGCCAGCGCGTCCGAAATCTTCATCACCCGCTCGGGAACGGGACAGTTTGTCCTGCAAGACGGAGCCGTCCGTGATTCAAGGGTGCGGTCTATGTCGATCACTGCCTGCGCGAGACGGTCGAGCGTGACTTCGCTATCGGCGATAGAAGTCATGGCGAGAACGAACTCCTCGGACGCCATCTCGACCTCGATCCGATACTTCTTCCGCAGGATCCCGGCAAGTTCGGTGCCGGTCAGATTACAGCGGCGGGTGGATACGGCGATTTTTCCTCGATCGAAGCCGTAGCATCCGTCGGGAAGGGGCGCGTTATAGCCCGGGATTTGCAGATACACCATTCCCTGCACCACCGATCGGAAGCGTTCCAGATTCTCGTCGTAACGGTCGAACAGTGCCTGTCCGTCCTGCTCCAGAAGGGTCACACAGCGATCAATCGACGCCATCAGAACATAGGACGGGCTGGAGGTTTCAAAAATCGAGAGATTCCGGGCGAATGCGTTCGGATCCACGGTGTCACAAAGATGCGCAACAGCGGTCTGTGTCATGGACGGCAGGGTTTTGTGGAGAGAGGCGATTACCAGATCCGCGCCCTCCCGGATAGCGGACTGGGGGAAGTGCGCTGACAATCCAAAATGCGCTCCGTGCGCCTGATCGACCATCAGCATTCCGCCATGACGATGCACGACGTCTGCAATGGAGCGAATGTCCGAGCAGACTCCCTCGTAGGTGGGGGAGGTGAGCACGGTCAGCTTGATTTCGGGGTGCGCGGTCAGCATCCGATCCACCGACTGTGGCGTGATTGCAATCGGGAAACCGTATTCGGGATCGGTTTCAAGGGGGAGATAGCAGGCATCCAGCCCCAGCAGCTCTACGGCATGATATATCGACTGGTGACAGCCTCTTGCCATCAGAATCGTGTCCCCGGACCCAGTCAGCGTGCGGATTCCAGCAAGAATTCCGCAGGTGGAGCCGTTTACCAAAGGAAAGCTCGCCGCCGATCCCCACAGGCGGGAGAGACGGTCGCACAGTTCCTTTAGCAGACCATCCGGGGCGTGAAGATTGTCGAAGCCATCGATCTCGGTGATGTCCAACTCGTAGGGCAGACCGTCGGCAAACTCCGGGTTGCGCTTATGCCCCGGCATGTGCATGGGGAGGGTATCCGATCCGGCGAGTTTTTTCAGCTTTTCAAGGAGAGTTTCCATCAATCGGCAATCCCAAGCGAACGCAGGCGGTCATGACTGCGCTTCAGGCAGTCAAAGGGTGACTCGCCGTAGCAGTTATCCTGTTCCACGAAGATATGCTCCGTTCCGGCGATCTCGCAGAGTGCGATCAGCTTTTCGAAGTTGATATTCCCGTCCCCGACCGCCGCCATGCGGACTTCTTCGCCGACAATGGCGTAATCCTTGAAGTGTACGCAGGGGATTCTGCCTTTAAACAGGGTGAGATAGTCGGCGAGATCGGCACCGCCGTACTGAAGCCAGTAGGTGTCCAAAGTAAAGCCTAATTCATCGGGAGCGGTTTTGCTTAACAGGTCGATCAGCCGGGTAACGCCCCGATCGTTTTGGATCAATTCTGTGAAATGGTTATGGTAGAGGAACAGGCAGCCCTTTTCCCGCAAGGCGGGCGCGATTTCTTTGGCAATTGCCGCAAGCGCGTCCACGTCCGTTTCGTTTTTCAGACCGTTATACCACCCCAGCCCGATATATCGACAGCCGAATGTCAGATGCTCGTCTGCGGTTTTCGCCGGATCGGCGGTCAGGCGATCCAGCGGGATATGGGTCAGATCACAGGTAAGTCCGTTTCTCTTCAGTTGCTCGGCAAGCCAATCGGGGTCGTATGCGCAGGTACC
>CAYOON010000272.1:0-2931 GCA_964405595.1 uncultured Lachnospiraceae bacterium
GTCGGCATCTCCACAGGACATGTGGGGGTAGCATCCAAGCGGGGGAAGCAGGGACATACGGATGCCGACGGCGGAAAAGCCAAGTGATGGGAGAGCGCGAGGGGGAAGAGCCTTCGGCGCTTGAGATGGTTCTTCCCCGTTGCGCGTTTACGCGCATTTCGCTTCCCCGCTGTCTAACGATTTCCGCTAAACAATAGATAGAGAATAAAAGCAAGAAAATCCGGTCAAAAATCAAGCATTTATGCTCGATTCTGACCGGTTTTCCCCTTTCGTCGATTACATTTTCAAATAAGTTTTTTATAGCCCATAACAATTTCTTTTTTACTCACCATCAACGGCGGGAGCTGTCGGTTCGACGCTCGGAACTTCCTTCCGGAACCATGGATAGAGCTTCGTCTTATCGTCAAACAGCGCGTTGTACTGTAGCTGCTCGTAGATCTCCAGAAGTCCCACTTCCTCGTAGGGGTGTTCGCTGAAGGGGTAGTAGTTGCCTTCCCGGTCGAAATAGCCTGCTGCCGTAAGGGAGGGATATTCCTTCCGGATCTCCGAAAGGAGCTGTAAATAAGGCGTCATCTGGATTCCCGCGATTTGCAGCATTCTGCCGGACAGATAGTTCAGCGAGGTTACCTGATCCTGATCGTCCTCGAAGTCGAAGTTCGCCCAGATCAGATAGGGTACCGCGTACTTTGCCTGTCTGTCGATCCCCTCGGGATCATCCGAAAGTCCGAAGAAAGTCGAATAGAAGCTGTCGGACAGCGAGGGCTGATGATCTCCGAAGAAGACGATGATCGTGTCCTCGTCCACCTTCTCAAAATATTCGATCAGCTCCCGCAGAGCCTTGTCGGTCTGCTGAATCGAGGATAAATACTCCTGTGTTCCGGTAAATCTGGTATATTCGCTCAGATGCACGGTGTAGTCAAAATCCTCGGTGGAGTAGCCGCCGTGATTCATCATGGTAACGGCGAAGGTGAACAGGGGTGTTCCCTCCTCCTTCTCCTCGTACAGCGACATGATCTTGCGGAATACCGCGCTGTCGTTTACATGTCCGCGATACCAATCGTCCTTGGTCAGGCCGTCGGTAAAGTCGTCCATGAAAAGGGTTTTCGAGAAACCGTAGTAGGCGTAGATCCTGTCGCGGCTCCAGTTGGTAGGATCCTCCGGGTGCATTCCGACGGTCAGATAGCCTTCTTTGTTCAGCAAATCCACGATAGAGAAGGCGTTCGCCTCGTTTATATAAAGATTGTAGGCAACCGTGTTGGCAGGCAGGAATGCCATCGAATGTCCGGTCAGGAACTCCATCTCGCTGTTTGCCGTGTTTCCGCCGAATACCGACGAAAGCGCCCATCCCCGCTCAATATTCGGAGCAGAGGTGTCCAGCGAGTTGAAATAGGGCAGAACCTCCTCGTCGGTCAGCAGCTCGGTTGCCGCATAGCCGTTCTCCACCATAAACCGGGAGATCGCCTGCAGATCGGTGAAGGTCTCGTCCATGATCACGATCAGATTGGGCTTTTTGGATCCGGCAGGAGAGGACGATTCGGGCGGCAGAGCAGGCTCTGTCGGCTGCTGCGTACCCGTAGCCGGCGTATCGGGATTATTGGGGTTCTCTCTGTCGTTCAGGAGCTGTTCGAGCATTCCGGGCGAGTAATCCTTGGGAATGGATACCTTCGTTGCCGACGCCGTATGGAGCAGATTCAGATAGAATCCGTTATATTCGGAGGCGCGGTACTTCCAGTACTTGTCCACGAATCCGATCATGCGGTTTCCCCACGCGGTCGAAACCAGCACCGTCACCAGCGTAACCATCAGAACGCCGCTTCCGGCGGCGATCAGACGGATTTTAATTCCGTTGAACTTAAAAAAGGACGTCCGGCAGAGCAGCACCACGAAGGGAACTAACAGACATAGCGCAGATATAGTCCGCGTCGCCAGCGTAAAGGAGTAGCTCCCCACCACGCTGAGTCCGGTGGAGATCGACCAGAAGTCGGAGAAGGCGATTTCCATAGAACGGGTCTGCACGACGATATGATCGATAAATCCGATGACGCAGGAGATGGACAGAATAGTCATCGCCGACGCCCGGATGCTTCCGCACATGGCGAAGAGCAGGAATTGCAGGGCGTAGATAAACAGGATGTTCAGAATCACCTTGAAGACCCGCAGATGATCCAGTCCCGCGCTGATAATGAACTGCATATACAGGAAGATCGCGATAGAGGTAACCACGAAAATGGGGATTACCACCAATCGGTTGACAGTATCACGGAAGGAAATCTTTACACAAAGCGTCGCGCCGAGAAAAAGGGCGGCGAGAGCGGCGATCCAGACGGGTGCCTTCAGCGAGACGGCCAGCAGTCCAAAAAGAAGGGATATAGCGCCGACGTAACCGTATGCGCGTTTGCTGTTCAGCAGTTTAAATTCCATTTCAGGCAATTTTCTCCTTTCCGTAGCATAGACAAGTCGTATTATACACGAAAAATCGCCATTTGTCAACAGCAAATCCACTTCATAATTGTGAACAGTTCGATACTTTTTTTATAAGAAATGCACAGATTCCGCAAATTTTCAATTTCTACTTGACTTTTTCAAAAATTGTGCTATAATATATGGAAAATAAACCGTCAAACGTGGTGACGGGGAGGAGTACGGGACATTTCGATCCGCAGAGAGCGCCGGCAAGGCTGAAACCGGTGCGTTCGAAGTCTCCGAAGGTAGCCCCCGAGCGGCGGAAGCGAACGAAGCATGACAAAAAGCAAGCTTTCAGTAGTTTTCGACGGATAGCAGACCGTTATTCCTGCGTCGCCGGACTTTTCCGGCGTGTCGAGTTGCTCGTGTAAGCGAGAAGTCAGGTGGTACCGCGCCCCGTGCGTCCTGTTTTGGATGCACGGGGTGTATTTATTTTAATTGTAAGAAAGATGGTGATAGGATGAAGGT
>CAYOON010000273.1:0-2921 GCA_964405595.1 uncultured Lachnospiraceae bacterium
GGACTTTTCAATGGTGTATGTGGGTAAAAATTCAGGTAATTTGTTCATAATCATGTCTCCTTCTTTCGTTTTTGCTTGTGGCGGGCAGGGATACTCCTGACGGAAGCGGGATCTGGCGTGATGCAGGCGGCTCTTGACCGTTCCCAGCGGAATGGACAGTCTATCCGCGATCTGCTCCTGCGGCAGCTCCTTCCAGTAGTAAAGATAGAGAATCTGTTTGTCCTTATCCCCCAGCTTTTCCAGCGTCTCCCCTACGATCGAGCTTTCGGTGACGCCGAATCTCGATCCGACGCTGATCCGCTCGGTCAGATCATCGATGGGGATGGACATCTGCTTCGCCTTCTCCCGGAAGTAGTCCCGGCACTTGTTTCGGGCGATCCCGATGATCCACGCCTTGAAGGAATCGCTCTTTTGCAGCCTGTCAAAGGACAGATAGGCGGCAAGGTAGGTCTCCTGCAAGACATCCTCGGCATCGTGCGGGTCGCCGATCTTGAATTTCACGAAACGCTCGACGGCGCTTTGGCAGGATTCGAGCATGGTTTCAAAATCTTCCGTTTCGCTCACTTCCCTTTTGTTGATCTGAAAGTACTTTCGCCTATATAGTCGGAATTTTTTCAAAAAAGGTTCAAAGTTTGAAAGAAATCTTCAATTTCTTTCAAACACGAGTTTTGTGGCTCTCGTCCAAAGCGGCACGAGAGCCACAAAACGTCGCGATTTCGCGGAAAAACGCAGTCCCATCAACAACAAAAAAATTGCCCTCCCTATTGGGAAGGCTTTATAAATACAGCATAATTTGCCGTTGGGGTGAGATGTGGGGTTCGAACCCATGACCTCCAGGGCCACAACCTGGCGCTCTAACCAACTGAGCTAATCCCACCATGTATAGGAAGCAAATTATGCCTGATTGCAAACAGAACAATGAATGAAAAAGTTTGCAGTCACTTTGTATTCAATCCGTCCGCGTTAGCGGACACATCTTTACCTATTCACTATTCACTCTTACTTATTACTTTCCAAAAATCGGCATAGATTTTTTAAGTGAAAAGTGAAGAGTGAACAGTGAAGAAGTAAAAATCGTCGATTCGCTTCGCTCATCGCCGATTTTTGGCGCCCCCGGGGGGATTCGAACCCACGACCACCTGCTTAGAAGGCAGGTGCTCTATCCAACTGAGCTACGGAAGCAAATCAGGGAAAACGCTCATTGCAGAATCTGCAGATGAGTAAACTCTCATTGCAAAAATGCAATGAGAGTTTATCGTTTGGAGCGGGTGATGGGAATCGAACCCACGCAGCCAGCTTGGAAGGCTGGAATTCTACCATTGAACAACACCCGCGAATTCATTGCCTGTATATCATAGCACAAACATTCGGGTTTGTCAAGGGGTTCTGCGAAAATTTTTAAATATTTTTGCAAAAATCGTCGGGGTTCAATCCGGCGTCCGGGTGCAGAAGCCGTAATAGACAGAACCGCTTCCCGTTTCGGAGCTGTTCCATTCGGCGTAAACTTCAACCACAAAATCGCGGTCTAACGAAAGATAGCACACATTGTCTTCCTGTTTTTCGTCAGCAAAACGCACAAATGCGATGTCATACAATGATTCCTCGTTGTAGCTCCAACAGTTGACGTTAAACGTATCAGGTGCCGACGCAAATTCAAGCTTAACGATGTTTCTTTCCCCGGTGGGGTTCAGCGTCAGCGACGGCAGATCCTCTTTACACGCAAGTATGGAGGAGCCGCAGGCGTTTACCGCTGAAGCCGTACCATCCCCATTGTCATGCGTCCAATTATAGTTTCCTACCGATGCCTGCAAACTTGCGTCGCCCAGCCGGACGGTCAGGGCGGGCGGTTTCTGGGATCCCGATTCGGTGGTGCCGCCCTCCGTCTGGGATGCGCCTTTTCCGGGAACTTCCGTTTCGCCCGTCAGGTCACAACCCGCAAACGTTAAAACACAAAGTGCGGAAAGCAGGATCGCAATCAGTTTCTTCATTACACAAACCTCCATATTCCGGGGACTTGGGCAAGTCCCCGGAAATTCTCCTTATATTATGTGGTCACTTCGCGCTATCTACCAGCTTGCCGATCAGTCCGGCAAACTCGCTCTTGTACGAATCATCGGAGAGATCAAGGCTGTTCAGCAGCGTCTTGATATTCCCGATCGTCAGCCCCTCGGCATATTTGCTCTCGTGGAGCAGCAGCGCGGTTCCGATTACGCCGCAGGCGAAGCGGAAATCCTCGGAAGGCGTTTCGGTATACGCCGACGCGCCCACGGTATGCTCATTGGGTACGCTGACATCGCTGCCGGGATCCTTATACCGCACGGCCAGCGTCATCCACGCGTTTTCCGACGTCTTTGCGCTGTCGGTCAACTTCAGCTCGTAGCAGACGGTGATGGTCTGCCCCGCACCCAGCTCACCGGCATCCTTCTTATCGTCGGTGAAATCCTCGGGCTTCAAGAGCCGGTTCTCGTAGCCGATCAGACGGTATCCCGCAATCGCAGCGGGATCGAAGGTCAGCTGGAACTTCACGTCCCCGGCGACGGTATAGAGGGTGGACAGCAGATCGTCGGCAAAGACCTTCTCCGCCTCGGCAAGGCTGTCGATGAAGTAGTAGGCGCCGTTTCCGTTATCGGCGATAGTCTCCATCATCGAATCATTGTACATCCAGCCGAATCCCAGCGTGGACATATAGACCCCGGTGGAACGCTTCTCGGAAACATAGTTGCAGATGCCATCGGTAGTTGAGATTCCCACGTTGAAGTCGCCATCGGTGGCAAGGAGGATGCGGTTATTGCCACCCTCAATGCGGTATTTTTCGGCGACCTTATAGGCCATCTCCATTCCGGCGGAGCCGTTGGTTGCGCCGCTTGCCTTCAGCTTATTGATGGCGTCCAGAATCTCCTGCTTGCGGTTACCGGGGCATC
>CAYOON010000274.1:0-2898 GCA_964405595.1 uncultured Lachnospiraceae bacterium
CGGCAAGGTCATCATCGGCGCGCTGAGCGATCAGGCATTGATCCGCTTCAATAAGTTTCCTACCATCTCCCAGGAGGAGAGAATTCGGCTGTACGAAAGCCTAGACGGTGTGGATCAGGTGGTCGTTCAGAACAGCATGAACTACGCCGACGTGATCCCGGAGATCAAGCCTGACTATGTAATCCACGGGGACAACTGGAAAGAGGGACCCGAATCCTCCATCCGGACAAGTGTGCTTGGTTTGCTGAAGGAGTACGGCGGAGAACTGATTGAGGTCCCCTATACTTACAACGAGCAGGTTCGGAAGATCGATTTGCAGCTCAAAGAAAAGCTTGCCATGCCCGAATATCGGCGCAAGCGTTTAAGACAGTTGATCGAGATGTGTCCGGTCGTCAAAACCATCGAGGCGCACAGCGGTCTGACCGGGCTGATTGCTGAAAAGACCGTTGTCGAAGCCAACGGCAAGCTCGATCAGTTTGACGCCATGTGGGTATCCTCCCTCTGCGATTCCACCGCCAAGGGCAAACCTGACATCGAGCTGGTAGATATGACCTCCCGTTTCCGCACCATCGACGATATTATGGAAGTTACCACCAAACCGATCATCTTTGATGGGGACACGGGCGGACTTACCGAGCATTTCGTCTACACAGTCCGTTCGCTGGAGCGAATGGGCGTGTCGGCGGTGATCATCGAGGACAAAACAGGGCTGAAAAAGAACTCGCTGTTCGGTACCGAGGTACAGCAGACCCAAGACAGCATCGAAAATTTCTGCGCGAAAATATCCGCCGGCAAAAAGGTACAGCTTACCGACGATTTCATGATTATCGCGCGAATCGAGAGTCTGATTCTCGAGCAGGGCATGGAGGACGCACTGACCAGAGCCTTCTCCTATGTGGAAGCGGGCGCCGACGGAATCATGATCCACAGCAGAAAGAAGGATCCGGCGGAAATTCTCGAGTTCTGCGACAAATTCCGCGAGAAGGATCCGGTAACCCCCATTGTCGTGGTTCCCTCTTCCTTCAATACGATTACCGAAGAGGAGCTGTCCGAACACGGCGTCAATATCGTCATTTACGCCAATCAGCTCACCAGAAGTGCCTTCCCTGCCATGCAGAAGACCGCCGAGGACATTCTGAAATACCACCGCGCCAAGGAAGTGGACGACCGTCTGATGCCCATCAAACAGATTATCACGCTGATTGACGAACTGTAAAATTAAAACATACTGCCGTTTTGACAACAAAACGGCAGAAAAATTTGAGAAGGACAGGAGAACTGCAAAATAATATGAAGATCGAGTTTTTACTACGCGAAATCGGTTCGGATTTCTTCACCGGCGTGCCCGATTCCCAACTGCGGGCGCTGTGTGACTACCTGATCCATGAATACGGCACCGATCCCGAACATCATATAATTGCCGCCAACGAGGGTAACGCCGTCGGTCTTGCGGCTGGATACCATCTTGCGACCGGGAAAGTTCCCGTAGTCTATATGCAGAACAGCGGCGAGGGGAACATCATCAATCCCGTTGCCTCGCTGATGAACGATCGGGTTTACGGGATTCCCTGCGTCTTCATCGTCGGCTGGAGAGGCGAGCCGGGGATTCATGACGAGCCGCAGCACGTCTATCAGGGCGAGGTTACGCTGAAACTGCTGGAGGATATGGACATCGCCGCATTCATCATCGGAAAGGATACGACCGAAGCGGAGCTGCACGGGAAAATGAGCGAATTCCAGGAACTTCTCGGCAGGGGTAAGCAGGTCGCCTTTGTGGTTCGCAAGGGTGCACTGGAGTTTGACGGAAAGGTCAAGTATTCCAACGGCAATACGATGTCACGCGAGGAAATCATCCGTCACATCGTGTCGGTCAGCAGAGAGGATCTGATCGTCTCCACCACCGGAAAGGCATCGAGAGAGCTGTTTGAGATCCGAGAGGCAAACGGACAGTCCCACGGAACTGATTTTCTGACCGTAGGCTCCATGGGTCACAGTTCCTCTATCGCGTTGGGGATTGCCATTCAGAAGCCGGACGAGCAAATCTGGATCATCGACGGCGACGGCGCCGCGCTGATGCACATGGGTTCCATGGCTCTGCTGGGCGCGAACCAGCCGAAAAACATCGTCCATATCGTCATCAATAACGGCGCACACGAAACCGTGGGCGGCATGCCTACCGTGGCTGAAAAGATCGACCTCGTGGCAATCGCAAAGGGATGCGGCTATCCGAGCGCTCTGTGTGTCGATACCTTCGACGCGTTGGACGCTGCGCTGAATGAGGCGAAATCGGCGACAGAACTGCGTTTTATCGAAGTAAAGTGCGCAATTGGCGCAAGAGCCGATCTCGGGAGACCCACTACGAGCGCGATGGAAAACAAGATCGGCTTTATGAAGCAGGTCGGATCGGTTATTGACTAAAGCGATCCTACTAAATCGGAACTTTTACAGAAAAACCGTCCCGCGATCCGTTGGATTTGCGGGACGTTCTTTTATGATCGGTTCAAAAGTCGGTGAATATTATTCCAGAGGATGTTCTCCCGCTCGGTCTCGGTAAGCTCCAGACAGTCGAACTCGGCAAGTCCATCCGACTGGGTGATAATCGGGTAATCGGTCCCGAAGAAGACCCGGTCGCTGCCAAGCGTTCGGATCAGCCGGACGGCTTCCTCCTTTGTCAGGAACTCCAGCGAGCTGGAGGCGTCAAAATACACGTTCTCATATCCGGCATACAGCTTTGCCACACGATCCCAGCAGTGATAGCCGCCGAGATGGGAAGCGATCACGGTCAGCTTCGGGAAATGGTCCATCAGACGAATCAGCTTCTCGGGGCGGGAGTAGGGATATTCCTCGCGATCATCTCCCATGTGAAAGCAGATCGGCAGCCTGCCCTCAATGATCTCG
>CAYOON010000275.1:0-2896 GCA_964405595.1 uncultured Lachnospiraceae bacterium
AAAGGCGCTGCCTTTGGAAACCGCCACCTTTTGAAAAAGGTGGACGAAAACTTTTGATAAAACAACGAAAGGAAATAAACATTATGGGAAAAGACGTAATCATCGCCTGCGATTTTGCAAGCAGGGAAGCAGTCATGAATTTTTTGGATCTCTTCACCGAGGAGAAGCCCTTCGTGAAGATCGGCATGGAGCTGTACTACGCCGAGGGTCCCTCCATCGTGCGGGAGATCAAGGCAAGAGGACATAAAATCTTCCTCGACTTAAAGCTCCACGACATCCCCAACACCGTAAAGAAGTCGATGGCAGTCCTGTCCGGACTGGATGTGGATATGACCAACCTCCACGCCGCCGGAACCAAGGCAATGATGCAGGGCGCACTGGAGGGACTGACCCGTCCCGACGGTAGCCGTCCGCTGCTGATCGCCGTCACCCAGCTGACCTCCACCGATGAGGCAACCATGAACAAGGAGCTTCTGATCGAGAAACCTATCGACCAGGTAGTCCTGCACTATGCGGCAAACGCAGCCGACGCGGGACTGGACGGAGTGGTCTGCTCTCCGCTGGAGGCAGGAAAGGTACACGAAACCTGCGGAAAGAAGTTCCTGACCGTCACCCCCGGTGTCCGCTTTGCCGACGGAGACGTGGGCGATCAGAAGCGGGTCACCACCCCGGAAAAGGCAAAGGAGATCGGATCCGACTATATCGTGGTGGGCAGACCCATCACCGCGGCGGCAGATCCCGTTGCCGCTTATAGAAGATGTGTAAAGGAGTTTGTTGACTGATGGCAATCAATCCTGAAATCGAAGCAAAGCTGCGTGCCGCCTCCAAGGCGTCGATGCAGGCAAATCAAAAACGCGCCGAAGAAGCGCAGAAGAAACTTCAGGCCGCCCAGAACGCCGAGCGTTCCGGCAATCTGGACGAGGCGTTCAAGATCTACACCGGTCTCTATAACGAGGGCTTCGTCCCCGCCGCCTTTTTCCTCGGAAATCTCTTCATGCACAGAGGCTATCGCGCTATCGAGGAGAAGAACGAGCAGACCGGACAGACCGTCCGCCGTCCCGATTTTGCCACCGCCCATAGCTGGTACAAGAAGGCCGCCGATCGCGGCGTAAGAGAAGCCATGAGCAATCTGGGCGTGATGTACACGATGGGACAGGGCTGCGAGAAGGATCCCGAGACCGGCAAGAAGTATCTGATCCGCGCCAGAGACGCGGGCAGCGAGGAGGCGAAAGCCTTCCTGTTCCAGAACTTCCCCGATCAGCGTTCCACGGTCAGCTATACCGATGAGGAATACACCGAAATGCTGTCCAAGTTCATCGAGTTCAGTACCGCAGGCAACGCCGCCGAGTGCCATAAGCTATTCTTCAAGCTGGTCTGCGGCAATGACGAACAGCTTTCCTCTCTGGGAACCGTTCTGGCTCTGCACAAATATGCCACTAAGAACCCCTTTGTGATTCGGATGAACCCGCCCGCCTACCCCAAGATGACCAACGGTATGCCCTGCGCGCCCGTCTATCTTGCGGCGCGGAATCCGGGCGCGTCCACCCTCCACCTGAATCCCCGGTGCTTCCCCGAGGGGAAGATCCGGCTGACCCTGTGCAGCACCATCGAGGATCTGACTATCTTCCCCTTGAGCGGAATCGCGGACGTGGAGGACGGCGGCTTCGTCACCTACCGCGCCGTACCGCTGGGATCGCTGCCCACCGAGCGTGGCGCGCGGATTCTGGAGTTTACCCCCGAGGAGGACGCCGAGATCTGTATCTTCACCGAGAACGGCGATAAGGAATATGTGGTCGAGCTGGGCTGGCTGGACGATGCCGATCAGCTTCACTTCCTCTTCCGCTACTCCATCGATATGCGGGTTCCCGATAATCCCGGCATCCCGCAGGTGCTGTCGATCACGCCGCCCGAGGAGTATGCGGAGGATGAAGAGTCCGAGGCGGAGGTAACGGAGCCCGAAGAGGTTGCTGAATCCAAGGAGATGGATGAAGCCGAGGAGGAAATGGCAGAGTCCGAAGAACCCGTCGAAACCGACGGAGAGAAGAAGAAATCCAAGGGTTTCTTCAAAAAGCGGTTCAATAAGTAAGAAAATAAGGAGATTATGAAATGATTACAGCAGAACAGATCGCAAAAGACCTTCTTTCCATCCGGGCGGTATTTTTGAGCCCGGACAAGCCCTTCACCTGGGCAAGCGGCATCAAGTCCCCCATTTACTGCGACAACCGCCTGACCCTGACCGCTCCCGCAGTCCGCACCGATGTGGAGACCGGACTGATGGAGACCATTCAGCGGGAATACCCCGACGTCGAGGTTCTGATGGGAACCTCCACCGCCGGTATTGCTCACGCCGCCATCGTTGCTCACATGATGGGACTGCCCATGGGCTACGTCCGCAGCGGAGCGAAGGATCACGGCAGACAGAACCAGATCGAGGGCAAGCTGGAGAAGGGACAGAAGGTCGTAGTCGTGGAGGATCTGATCTCCACCGGCGGAAGCGTGATTGAGGTGGTCAACGTCCTCAGAGAAGCCGGTGCCGATGTGCTGGGTATCGTCTCCATCTATACCTACGGCATGAAGAAGGGTCTGACCCGCCTTGCCGAGGCGGACGTGAAGAACGTCTCGCTGACCAACTTCGACGTAACCGTAGAGGTCGCCGCAGAGCAGGGCTACATTCAGACCGAGGACAAGGCCCGTCTGATCGCTTTCCGGAATAACCCCTCTGATGAAAGCTGGATTGGGAGGTAATTTATGAGAAGCTTAATCGACATTCTGGACCTTTCTACCGAGGAAATTAATGAGCTGGTTACTACCGCTACCGATATCATCAACAACCCCGCAAAATACGCCCACAAGTGCGACGGCAGGATTTTGGCTACCCTCTTTTTTGAGCCGTCTA
>CAYOON010000276.1:0-2890 GCA_964405595.1 uncultured Lachnospiraceae bacterium
TTAACCCGGATATAGCGAGCCGCTTCTTCGGGGAATGCCAATGCAATCGGCCCATACTCCGGAAGGGGATAATCCTCGGCGCTGTATACCGTATGCCAGGATTCCTTGTCGTCAGACAATTCGATCGAGAACTTCACCGGGAAGCCGTATCCCAACCATTTCTCGTTTACCAAAGAGGCGGAAGGATAGATTACCACATGATTCATCGATTGCGCGGTTTCCAGATCAATAATCAGCCATTCACTATGATTTTTCGTAGCCGTCGAATTGCTGCTGAATCCCGCATATTCGCCTGCCTGCGGGCTTACGTTCTTTCGATCGCCGTCGGTAACATTTTTCAGGCTCCATCCCCACTCGCTTTCTACCGAAGAAGATGCGGTTACCGTCTTTTTCAGCGCCAAATTGGGATATGCCGCCTGATCCAGCGCCGCGTCCGCAGCTGACAACCGTTCGGTCATGCTTTCGAGCGCTTTATCGGCCGCCTCGAAATTGCCGGCGAGCGTCTCTGCCTCGGAAAGCAGGTCGGCAAACTTCGTCCATGCGTCCCTTTCGTAGAAATGCTCCAGCCGCATCTGCTTGCACTCGGCAATCAGCTCCCGAAGTGCGACACGGGCATCGCTGCCTGCTATAGTGATCAGCAGATCGGTCAACTCCTTTGCGGCAGTGTTGATCTGTCCCTGATTTGCGTCAGAATTGTTCAGAACCGCCTGTGCTTTACCGATGGCACTGTCGATCTGTCCCTTGACAGATTCGTACCGGGAATCGTCCAGATAAGCCTTTGCCTGTTCGATCGCGTCCTCCAGCGCGGTACGGTAGACCGAAAGCCGATCGGATGCGGACGTAAAGCGATAGCTGCCCGAGCCAACGGTAATAGAGAGCTGTCCGTCTTTGACTTCCATCGACTTTACGCCGTTGGTGGAGGTCGTTACGACAGCGCCGTCCAGCTTCACGCCATCGATCTTTGCAGTCGGGAAATAGATTTCTGCCGTCGAACCGAAGGGCACCTTCACTTCCATCGTTACCGAATCGTCATTATTCCTCTTCCAGTTGGAAATCAGTTCTCCGCGTACCGTCTGCACGCTGGCGTTCACATAGTCCAGATCGCCGATGATCGCAGGAGCGACCGTGAAGGTCTTGTATCCGTCCTTTACGTTGTCAATGCCTGCCAGATCGGTGTAAAACCACTCCTCATAGGTTCCCAAGAAATAGTGATCGAAGGAGCGGGTCGTGGCTTCCCACATTTCCCAGGTGGATTTTGAATCGCTTTCCAGCCAGTATCCCCAGGAAGGATAGGTGGTCTGCGTGGCGATCCTGTACGCTACGTCCGAATAGCCGTAATCACAGAGTACCGGCAGAATATAACGGGTTCCTACGCAGCCCGTATCCAGATGATAGCCCTTTTCCTTGATGTCTTTTACCAGATTCTCAACAACGCCCTCTACATACTCGTCGGGAACCAGCCCGAACGCCAGCGGTACCAAATTGGAGGTCTGGCGGTAACGGGTACGGTTGCCAATCTGATTCCATACGGTAGTTGCGTAAATCTTTTCTTTCGCGTTGTAGAACTTTTTATTGAACGCCTGATAGATCTGCTCCATTGCCTCGCGATATTCCGCGGCATCCGCCGTTTTGCCCAGCTCATCGGCAAATTCCGCCATGGCGCGCAGCATTCCGTATACGAATGCCGTTCCGACGATTCCCGAACCCTCCGAGCTGTTTTCGTTGTACGCGACGTTCGGATTCGTGCCGCCGATGGGCGATACCCAGTCTCCAAGCTGATCGTCAAACCAAACCCAGCGGTTCTGCCGGATCTCCCGGATGTCCCGCAGGGCAAAGGTACGCATTGCGTTATACTGCTCCTCGGTATAGTAATCGGTTCCGAAATAATTTTTCAGATCCTCCACGCCGAACACGAAAATCGTGTTCCAGACTGCCGTGTTGGCAATTCCCCAGTTTGCCGCGGGAACCATCTGCGGAACCATTCCGTAGATTTTCTGTCCGTCCTCCATAAGATCGATGAATCCGGGCAGGCAGGCTGCCATATCAAAGGTAAACATCATCGAGGTCAAAGAGACGTTCGCGTCGCCCAGCCAGCCGTTCTTTTCCAGCATGGGATCGCAGTGCTCTCCCTGGAAATTGTCGGTCATGGCAACCCGCATACTTTTATGCAGTTTGTTGAACATCGAGTTGGAGCTTTCGAACTCGGAAATGATCTCCACATCGTTGGAAACCCGGTAGATCGTCACGTTATCGGCGGTCAGATCTCCGGAAAATCCGTCGATTTGAACGTATTCAAAGCCCTTATAGCTGTATTTCGGCTCGTACGACTCGCTTTTGCCGCCTGCGCTGAAGTAAATATCCTGCTGGAAATAGGCGTGGGGATACCAGCCCGAAAGTTCGCCGTCACTGCCCCCGTATTTGAGAACCGATCCGTCGGAGTTGAGCTTCTGACCGTAAGTAAGGGTGATCTTATCGCCCGCCTGCTGATTGATCCCGGTAAGCAGAACCCATCCGGACACCATTTCCGGGCTTTGGATCCGCCATGAGCCGTCTCCCAGCTTGACAATCGACTCGGGCTTGAAGGATGCCACCCGTTTTACGGGTGCTTTCATCTGCGACTTCAATTCGCCCTTGGGGGCTGCCATCGTCACCGCGCGCTGCCATGCGCTGTCGTCAAAGCCCGCTTTGTCAAATCCGGGCATTTCCTTTCGCGCGTCGTACACGTCGCCGTAATACATACTGTTCGCTGTAATGGGACCGTCTTTGCTCACGCTCCAGCTTGTATCAGACAGAACCGTATCGCTCGTTCCGTCCGTATAACGGATGTCCAGCCGGAAAATCAGCTTGGGATCATCCCGCCATGCCGCGTTTTGCCAGTTCCAGACGCCGC
>CAYOON010000277.1:0-2882 GCA_964405595.1 uncultured Lachnospiraceae bacterium
GGATCTTGATCTCCATCAGCTTGCTTTTCAGCATCCGCATGGCAGTTTCCTTATTCTGGAGCTGGCTGCGCTCGGTCTGACAGCCTACCACGATACCCGTAGGCAGGTGAACAATCCGGATCGCAGAGTCGGTCTTGTTGATGTGCTGACCGCCCGCGCCGCTGGAACGGTGCGCCGTTACCTCGATCTCGTCGGGACGGATCTCGATGGTTCCATCGTCCTCCATCTCAGGCATGACCTCTACCGAGGCAAAGGAGGTCTGCCGTCTGCCGGATGCGTCGAAGGGGGAGACGCGCACCAGACGGTGTACGCCGTTCTCGCTCTTCAAAAATCCGTAGGCGTTGGCTCCCTCTACGCTGATGGTGGCGCTCTTGATGCCCGCCTCGTCGCCGTCCAGCCAGTCGATCAGCTTGACGGTATAGCCCCGCTTCTCACCCCAGCGGGTGTACATACGGTAGAGCATCAATGCCCAGTCCTGCGCCTCGGTGCCGCCCGCGCCCGGGTGGAAGGTCAGGATGGCGTTATTGGCGTCGTACTCGCCGGTCAGAAGGGCGGTCAGGCGCATGGTTTCCTCCGCTTCCTCGATGCCTGACAGCTCGGACAGCACCTCGTCGGTGAAGGATTCGTCGTTCTCCTCGATGGCAAGGTCGGCAAGGGAGATGGCGTCCTCCAGTCTCGCTTCCAGCGCGTGGAAGTCCTCAACCTTCTTCTTGAGACCTTTGAGTTCCTGCAAAATCTTGCCCGATCTTTCGGCATCCGACCAGAAATCGGGCTCGTAGGTCATTTTATCCAGCTCCTCGATCCGCATTTCGGTAGCGGCGATCCGAAGGGACTGGTTCAGCTCGGCGACATCCGACGTCATCGAGCGAAGTTTGTTTCTTGCTTCTTCAAGTTGTATAATCACGGTTATTTCCTCCGAATAAATGTAATATTATTTTACTGTTTCGCAAAATGTTCCTGTAGTATATCAGAAATTCGCAGAAATTCACTGATCACTTCGTTAAGATCATCCGCATTTCTGTGACTACCGTGCCGAGCTGAATCTGCTTTGTGGTTCCATCAGGTTGAAATCCGCATTTTTCATAGAATCGGATTGCCCGATGATTGCCTTCGAGAACCCAGACAACGATTTTTCTGTATTCAGACAGTTTCTCAAGCGCGGCACGCATAAGCGCATAGCCGATTTTTTTATCATAGCATTCCTTCAGAATGTATATAGAAAATATCTCACCGGTTTCCGGCAAGGAATCATCCCCGCATACGCCATACCCAACGAAGCCGACAACCTTATCATTTTCTTTGGCGACAAGAAGATTATCCGTCCAGCGAAAGGCAATGTCCGTACACTTTTCTATTGTAAGGCTATCAAGATAGGCTTGATCAATAAGCCCTGAATAGGCGTCCTGCCACGATCTCCAATGAACATAAGCTTTTCCTCTGATTTCAGAATCAGACTCCATTGGTTTAATTACGATGCCCATAGTTCCTCTCCGCAAACTCTGATTTATACAAATAATCCGTAAACCCCGTCAGAGGAAGCCCACCGGGTTATGGTCGAAATAGCCGAATTCCAGCTCCGGGTCGCAATCTTCCGCAAGCTCGCGCAGGCGATCCAGCACGGGCAGCTCGGTATAGTAATGCCCCGCCAGAATCAGCCCGATTCCGGCGTCCGCCGCGTCCAGATCGGCGTGATGACCCATCTCGCCGGTCAGATAGACGTCCGCTCCCGCGGCGATCGCGGCAGAAAGGTAGTCCTTCCCCGCTCCGCCTACCAAGGCGACTTTGCGAACGGTTTTGCTCGTGTTTACCACTTCAAGCACGGGCGCGTTCAACTGCTTTTTGACAAATGCGGCGAAATCGGCGAAGGACATCGGCGTGACATTGCCGATCCGTCCGATTTCCTCGCCGGGGATTCCGAAGGGGCGGGCGTCGGTCAGCCCGATCCGCTCCGCCAGCACGTCATTGACGCCGCCTTCCACGGCATCCAGCCGGGTATGAAAGGAAAAGACGGAGATTCCCGCAGTCAGCAGCCGGATCACCCTTCTCGCCGTGGGGTTCGAGGGATTCATCGCCCGGATCGGGGAGAAAATCAGCGGATGATGGGTCAGGATCAGATCGTATCCGCCTGCAATGGCATATTCTACGGCCGCGTCAGTTACGTCCAACGCCAGCAGTACCCTGCCCAATTGGCGATCCGGATCGGGACAGCACATCATACCGTCGTTATCCCAGTCACAGCGCAGAGACAGCGGGATTTTGCTATTCAATTGTTCGTAAAGCTCACCTGCGGTGATCACAACCCCACCTCCTTTACTCGATTCAGAATTTCGTTTCGTATTGCTTCAAATTCGCTTGCATCCAGTCCCGCGCTTTGCAGTCCCCGGATTTTGACGGTCAGCGCATTCACGCAGCCTTCGGCAAGCTCGGACAGATGCGCGCTCTTTTTCGTCAGATTGACCTTGCCCAGATAGGCTTCCGCCGGGGTAAGGTCGCGGACGATCCCGTCATAATGGGCGACGATGATCTGGTACAGCTTCCGATCATGTTCGTCAACCAGCGTCTCGTCGTCGATGGCGAATCCCTTCCCGGCAAGCCAGATGCGCAGTTTCTGCGCCATGGTCATGGGCTGCAAAATCAGCCGGACGTCGGGATTTCGCACATATTCCGACGCCTCCAGAATTGAGGCGATCAGCTCTCCGCCCATACCACAGATCAGAATATCGTCGGGACGGTAGCAATCGAGAGATTCAAGACCGTCGGTCAGAACCGTCACGATCCGATCGGACAGTCCCTTTTCCCGGATATGCTCCACCGCCCTTGTGAGGGGTCCCTCTCTTACGTCCGAGGCCACCGCGAAGGGGCAGACTCCCGCCTGTATGAGC
>CAYOON010000278.1:0-2875 GCA_964405595.1 uncultured Lachnospiraceae bacterium
CTGGAGCGCGCCCATCTCGTTGGCAAGGGTGGGCTGATAGCCTACGGCGGAGGGCATTCTGCCCAGCAGCGCCGACACCTCGGAGCCTGCCTGTGTGAAACGGAAGATATTGTCGATAAAGAGCAGCACGTCCTGACTCTCTTTGTCGCGGAAGTACTCTGCCATGGTCAGCCCCGACAGTCCTACCCGCATTCTCGCTCCGGGAGGCTCGTTCATCTGACCGTAGACCAGTGCGGTACTTTTCAAAACGCCTGACTCCATCATTTCGTTATAGAGATCGTTACCCTCGCGGGTACGCTCGCCGACGCCGGTGAAAACCGAGATTCCGCCGTGCTGGGTGGCGATATTATGGATCAGCTCCATAATCAGAACCGTCTTACCGACTCCGGCACCGCCGAAAAGTCCGATTTTACCGCCCTTTGCGTAGGGGCAGATCAGGTCGACAACCTTGATTCCCGTTTCGAGGATCTCGGTGGAGGAGGCAAGCTCGTCGTATTCGGGGGCGGGACGGTGGATCGACCACTTCTCTGCCCCTGCCGGTTCGGGCTTATTATCCACGGCGTTTCCGAGGACGTTGAAGATTCGTCCGAGGGTTTCCTTTCCCACGGGGACGCTGATGGGCGCGCCCGTATCGGTGACGGGCGTTCCGCGCTTCAGACCATCGGTGGACGCCATGGCGATACAGCGGGCGGTATTATCGCCTACATGCTGGGCAACCTCGATGGTCAGGGTACGATCGCCGATGGGGACGGTCAGCGCGTTATTCAGCGACGGAAGCTCTCCCTCGGGGAAGCGCACGTCTACCACAGGTCCCATGACCTGCGCAACGCTGCCGATACTGCCGTTTGAATTGCTCATATTCTCTATTTCCTTTCTCGATCGGGTTAGATCAGCCTTCCGATCCTGCCACGATTTCGGTGATTTCCTGGGTGATTGCGCCTTGACGGGCGCGGTTATACGCGAGGGTCAGGTCGTCGATCATGGACTTGGCGTTCTTGCCCGCGCTATCCATGGCATTTCTGCGGGACGCCACCTCGCAGGCGAAGCTTTCGCGGATGGCGGCGCAGAGCAGTCCGGCGAGGTATTCGGGGACTACGCTATCAAGGATCGTCCGCTCGTCGGGCTCGAAAAGCACGCTGACGCTCTTATCCTCGCCTGCAATTGAGAGGGGGAGTACCCATTCCACCTTGGGGGTCTGGGTCAGAACCGAGACGTATTCGGTGGAGACTAACCCTAGTCGGTCGAACTTGCCATCCAGATAGTCCTGACATTGTTTGCGGATGAGGGCGGCGGCATCGGCTGGGGTGTACTGCTCGGAGGAGATAGGGTCGGCGCGGTATTTTTCGCAGGCGCGGCGGCCGATGGGGATGATCTGGTCACAGCCCAGTTCGGCGACGAGGCGGAAAATGTTATTGTTATAGCCGCCTGCGAGTCCGCGGTCGCCGGCTATGACGATCAGGCGGGTACGGTCGGTGTCGCGGGTCTGGAAGTAGGGAGATCTGCGGCACTCGGTCGAGGCGGAGAGCAGCGACATGGCTCTACGGAAGGTTTCGGCGTACTGGCGGCTCTTCTGCATCCGATCGGTCGCCCGGCGGATCTTCGAGGACGCCACCAGACCCATGGCGCGGGTCATGTGCAGCATTGAATTGACACTTTGGATGGACGTTCGGATCGCTTTTCTGTCAGCACCCATGTCCTCACCCCTTTCGCTGAACTTTGTCGTTCAAAAGTTTTCGTCCACCTTTTTCAAAAGGTGGCGCAGTCAAGGGCGCGTAGCCCTTGTCGCCCGTCGCAACGGGCGAAATCTCTCTTCGGCCCTTTTCTTTTTGCCAAGCTTTTTCTTTTGGGCCTTTTTGGTCAAAAGAAAAAGCGGCTAACAAGTCTGATTAAATAATATTTCTGTCGTTAAACAGGCATTTCCTTCATTCGTTCCAGCGCTTCCTTCATCTGGTCGATGTCCTCGGGATCGTAGAATCCTGATTCAAACCGCGTAAGCAGCACAGGATAGTGCAGTTCCAGCAACTCGTATAGCCTCTGCTCGTACTCCTTCACCTTCGCTACCGGAACATGGTTCAGATAGCCCTTGGTAACGCCGTAGATGATCACGACCTGACAGCCCACCCGGACGGGATCGTTGCGCTTCTGCTTCAGCACTTCCACGATCCGCTCACCCAGCGCCAAGCGGGACTTGGTGTCGGCATCCAGATCGGATCCGAACTGGGCGAAGGCCTGTAACTCTCTGTACTGCGAATAGAGCAGCTTCAGCTCGCCGGAGACCTTCTTCATGGCCTTCAGCTGGGCGGAGCCGCCCACACGGCTGACCGAGATACCGGGGTTTATCGCAGGCATGATTCCCGCGTGGAATAATCCGGTTTCGAGGAAAATCTGTCCGTCGGTGATAGAAATGACGTTCGTCGGGATATACGCCGAGACGTCGCCCGCCTGGGTCTCGATCAGAGGCAGCGCCGTGATCGAACCTCCGCCGTACTCGGGCGCCACACACGCGGCGCGCTCCAAGAGACGGGAGTGCAGGTAGAAAACGTCGCCGGGATAGGCTTCGCGTCCCGGGGGACGGCGGATCAGCAGGGAGAGTGCGCGGTAGGCGACGGCGTGCTTGGACAGATCATCGTAGACGATCAGCACGTCTCTGCCCTGCTCGCGGAAATACTCCGCCATGGCACATCCCGCATAGGGGGCGATATATTGCAGGGGCGCGCTCTCGGACGCGGAAGCGGATACGATGATGGAGTACTCCATCGCGCCGCCCTTCTCCAGCTCTCTTGCGATACTTGCAACCGAGGTCGCCTTCTGTCCGATGGCGACATAGATGCAGATCACATTCTGCCCCTTCTGATTGAGAATAGTGTCCACGGCG
>CAYOON010000279.1:0-2826 GCA_964405595.1 uncultured Lachnospiraceae bacterium
ACCGGACATTATAACTGGACTGCCTATACCTGCTCCAGTACGCTGTACGACGGCGCTTATCTGGATGCGATCCAGACGGCGCTTGCCTATCTGGACGGAAGCTGGTACTGCGTGGACAGGCAGGACGGTAGCGTCAGAGTGCTGCTCTTTCCCACTATGGAGGTCAAACACGTTTTCAAGGTGGAGGGAGTCTGGTACCGCTGGGACGACAGCCGCTATTACGCCTATAGCTATGTAAACCTCTGTACCGTGAATGGTAAGCTCTGCTACTCCATGCCAAGCGCCATCGGATGCTTCGATCCGGCTGCCGGAACCCACGAAGTACTGACCGACTATACCGGAGACGAAGGCTATATCTACGCCCTGTATGCCGAGGGAAGCACGCTGCACTATGTCGTATCCACGGCCCCCAGCGGTGCGGAGATCTTTGAATACACCTACGAAATCAAGGATCCCGTTACCGATCCGACGACACCGCCCACGTCGGCGCCGACGACGACGCCACCGGAGCCCCCGAAAACGCTCGAGCCGCCCGCCGACTATGTGGAATATCTGAACCTGACCTGCGGGGAGGATCCCGCTGTTGCTCTGATTTCCACCGTGAATTTTGAGGGTGGTCAGAGCATGCGGGTTCTGATGATCGCGAACGTGTCCAGACTGTCCACCTGTGCTGATCCGGTGTTCTCGGTGGTCTTTGCGCAAAACGACGCCGAACCCTTCCGTTATCAGATGGAAGGTGAGAATCTGGTCTTCTATCAGTCGCTGATTGACGGTAGGGAGCGGTTCACCGCGGCGGAGGGATATATGCTCTTCGGCGTTACGATAGACGGAATCCCCGCACAGGCATGGTCGAAGGCGTGGGTCACCCTCGCGGACGGAGCAACCGAACAAATTCTATGCAGTCATACCGTCGAGAACGGATCAGAAGGATGAATATCGCCTCCCGGCATCGCCGGGAGGCTTAATTTTGCCTGGATATTGCCATTTTTCACAAAAAGTGCTTGACAGAGTCTGTATTTTATGGTATACTTGTTCTATAAATACAGATATAAAGGTTGGAACGGTTTTGAAAAGGAAAAGTATTCTTGCTATAACATTTTCGCTGATCGTGTTGGTGGTATTTTGCGCAGTCTGCCTGTTCAGTAGCGCCCAAGGGGACGCTCCCCAAGTGCTGATCGAATCGCAGGTTACAGAATGGCGCTACAAAACCTTGACCGCCAAAAGGTTTGGACTATATTATTATAACTGGACCACCGGAAACTCGGAGGTAATCAAAAACTGGAAAAGCATGGTCTCCCCCTTCGGAGACCGGATTGATCCCCAAAACGGCTCCGATAGATCGAAGTGGTCGGGCAATGACAACGTCCTGCTGCTGGTGACAACCTTTCAGATCAGCGATCTTGATCAGGCACTGAAAAAGGAGTTTGTTGCCCACATTTTCTACGATAATACCATGACGATCTACCTGAACGGCGAAGAAATCTTCTATGACGAGGGCTGGGTAGACGACTATGTGGATCTGAAACTGGAAAATTTCCCGGGAGCATTAGTCAAAGGAACCAATACCCTTGCCATTTCCGTTGAGGACGATTGGGGCGGGCGCGAGTTCGATATGACCCTCACCATGCAGACCCCCACGAGCCAGCCTCCTGTGAGCCAGCCCCCGGAGGTCACGCCTCCCGATCCGTCGCTCACCCTCACCGACAGCCAGCTGAAGTCAACCGGACTTTCCACCCTCTATATCGACACGGCCGACGGTGATTATGTGAAGTCCCGTCTGGAATACAAGAGCGGAACCCTGCGGATCGGTCTATCCGATTCGGATAAGAGCTATACCAACGCGTTCACCGGTACGGGCGGCGAGGTCAGACTCAAGGGACGGGGAAACTCCACATGGAGTAACGGCTACCCCGACGGGAAGCCGGGTACCCTCGGCGGCGATACCCATACCAGAAAGGTTCCCTATACCCTCAAGCTGTCCGAAAAGGCAAACCTGTTCGGCATGGGTAAGAGCAAGAAGTGGGTGCTGATTGCCAACTATATGGATCGCACCATGATGCGCAATAAGCTGATCTACGACCTGTCCGGCAGAATGGGCATGGTCTTCTGTAAGTCGGTTTACGTCAATCTGGTGCTGAACGGCGAGTATATGGGTACCTATGCTCTGACCCAGAAGATCGATCCCGACCTGTTCAACGGACAGGTAACCGACTGGGAGGACGTCGCCGAGGATTTTGCCAAGGCGGTGGCGAAGAAGGAGGGAAAGAACGCCGTATGGCAGTCGAATTTCGAGGATCGCCTGTGCGCAGACGTGTCCTGGCTGACCTCCGGAAAGTTCGAGGGCTATAAAGTTTCCGATTACATAGATCTGTCAAAATATTCGGTGTATACCGGCTATCTGATCGAGTACGACGGATATAATGACGAGGATAGCTTTTTCACGACCAATCACGGCATTCCGCTGAAAGTCTCCAATATGGACGCGATCAAGACCAATCCGACGCTGTTCGGGTACGTCCAAGACTACTTCAACGATTTCGAGGAAGCCTGCTATGCCAAGAATTTCCGCAATTCCAAGGGCAAGCATTACAGCGAATATGTGGATATGGATTCGCTTGTGGACTGCTTCATTCTGAATACCGTGATCCTGAACGTGGAGTTCGGATACAAGTCCATGTATATGTACATAAACAGCGAAGGCAAGCTGGTATTCGGTCCCTGCTGGGACTATGACTGGTCGTCGGGCAACCCCTTCCTCGGTGCCAACGGCGATTATAACGCTTGGTACAACGACGGCAGAGCGGGGAATAATAAGTGGTACAGAAA
>CAYOON010000280.1:0-2815 GCA_964405595.1 uncultured Lachnospiraceae bacterium
GGCGCTGCCTTTGGAATCCGCCACCTTTTGAAAAAGGTGGACGAAAACTTTTCAAAACGCTACCAAGATCGTTAGCGGATAACGATCTTTTCCTCGCCCGCAATGATCTTACCGATCACATAGGCGTCCTCGCCGTTCGCTTTCAGGATTTCCAGCGTCTTGTCCGCATCTTCCGCTGCAACAACGATGCTCATGCCGACACCCATATTGAAGGTGTTGAACATATCCCGTTCGGGAATATTCCCGGTCTTCGCGATCAGATCGAAGATGGGCAACACCCGAACCGCAGAGCGGTCGATTTCGGCACACAGTCCGTCGGGGATGGAACGCGGAATATTCTCGTAGAATCCGCCGCCGGTGATGTGAGATACGCCCTTGACCTTGACCTGCTCAAAGAGCGCGCACATGGGCTTCACATAAATCTTGGTGGGGGTCAGCAGAGTCTCGCCGATGGACTTTCCGCCGAGTTCCTCGCAGGGAGTCTTCAGATCGGGATTGTTCTCCACGTCAAACACCTTGCGTACCAGCGAAAAGCCGTTGGAATGCACACCCGTGGAGGGCAACGCGATCACTACGTCGCCGGGAACCATGGTCGAATTGTCGAGCATCTTCGGCTTGTCCGCGATGCCGACGGTGAAGCCCGCCAGATCGTAGTCATCCTCGGGCATCATGCCGGGATGCTCGGCGGTCTCTCCGCCGATCAGGGCAGCGCCTGCCTGTACGCAGCCTTCGGCTACACCCGCCACGATTGCGGCGATCTTTTCGGGATAATTCTTCCCGCAGGCGATATAATCAAGGAAAAAGAGGGGCTTTGCGCCGCAGCAAAGGACGTCGTTGACGCACATTGCCACGCAGTCGATACCGATGGTATCATGCTTGTCCAGCAACATGGCGATCTTCAGCTTGGTTCCCACGCCATCGGTACCGGATACCAGCACGGGCTGCTCCATTCCGGCAAGATCGGGGGTGAAAAGTCCACCGAAGCCGCCAATATCGGAGGTAACTCCCTTTGTCATGGTTCTGGCGATGCTGGATTTCATCAGCTCTACCGCCTTGTAGCCTGCGGTGATGTCTACACCCGCCGCCTTGTAGCTCTCGCTCTCACTCTTCATCTGTTTTGATCCTCACTTTCTCGTTTTTGTTCGTCTTCTTTATAGAAAATGGATTTGCTCGATTTATCCGATTCGATAATCTTCTTCTCGAACCGATTCTTTTGGATTTTCGTCGGAACCTCGGTCGGATACCGTCCGTCGAAGCAGGCGGTGCAGAAGCCCTTGCCGTCGCAGCGACCCGTCAGCGCGGTGACCTGCGCCGGATCCAGATAGCCCAGCGAATCGGCGCCGATGATCTTCGTGATCTCCTCCAGCGTGTGGTTATTCGCGATCAGGTTCTCTTTGGAGTCGATGTCGGTACCGTAATAGCAGGGATCCACGAAGGGCGGGGACGAAATCCGCACATGCACCTCGGTGGCGCCCGCCTCCCAAACCAGCTTCACGATCCGCGCGGAAGTGGTTCCCCTGACGATGGAGTCGTCGATCAGCACCACCCGCTTGCCCTTCACCGTTTCGGAGATCGGGTTCAGCTTGATCCGAACCTTGTCCTCCCTTGCCTTCTGCCCGGGAGCAATGAAGGTTCTACCGATGTATTTGTTTTTGAGGAATCCCAATCCGAAGGGGATTCCCGATTCCTTCGCGTAGCCGATGGCGGCATCCAGACCCGAATCGGGTACACCGACCACCACGTCCGCCTCCACGGGATGCTGTTTTGCAAGCATCCTTCCGGCGTTGATCCGCGCCTGCTGAACGCAGACGCCGTCGATCACCGAATCGGGGCGGGCAAAGTAGATGTACTCGAAAACGCACATGGACGGCTCCGCCTTACCGCAGTGGTCGCGGATGGAGCGCACGCCGTGCTTGTCGAATACTACGATTTCGCCCGGTTCAATGTTCCGGATCAGTTTCGCTCCCACAGCGTCCAGCGCGCAGGATTCGGAGGCGACCACATAGGAGCCGTCCTCGGTACGCCCGTAACAGAGCGGGCGGAAACCGTGTTCATCCCTTGCCGCAATCAGCTTGGAGGGCGACATGATACAGAGCGAATAGGCGCCGTGAATCCGGTTCATCGCCCGGTTGACCGCCTCCTCAATGGAGGGCGAGGTCAGCCGCTCCTTAGTGATCACATAGCAGATTACCTCGGTATCGCTGGTGGTGTGGAAGATGCTGCCGCAAAGCTCCAGTTCCTCCCGAAGCTCGGTGGAGTTCACCAGATTTCCGTTGTGGGCAAGCGCCATGCTTCCCTTGACGTGATTGACCACGATAGGCTGGGCATTACTGCGCTCGCAGGATCCCGTAGTGGAGTAGCGCACATGGCCGATCGCCATGTTGCCCTTCCCCAGCCCTGCCATTACAGCGGGTGTGAACACATCGTTGACCAGTCCGAGATCCTTGTAGGAGTTAAAAAGTCCGTCATCGTTGACCACGATTCCGCAGCTCTCCTGCCCCCTGTGCTGCAATGCAAACAGCCCATAATAGACCGATGCGGCGACGTCCTGCGTGGAGTTGCAGTAGATGCCGAATACGCCGCATTCTTCTTTCAGTTTGTTCATTCCGAATCGCCTGAATTCTTGAAAAGTATAGAGTTTTCAAGGCTTTTTCAAGAGAAAAGCCTTGAAAAAGAAAAACTTTCGGGGACGGAGCCTCGCGGGTTATTCCGTCCCTGATTTATGGAATGTTTATTCGCCGAAGATACGCTTCAGGATCTCCTGATAAGCATCCTCTACATGACCGAGGTCTCTGCGGAAGCGGTCCTTATCCAG
>CAYOON010000281.1:0-2815 GCA_964405595.1 uncultured Lachnospiraceae bacterium
ATCGTGCAGAGCGGCCGAGCGGACGATCGCGCCGTCGGCGTTCTCTACTTCGTCTCCGATGGTATATTTGTCGTCGAACACTTCCAGTCCGACCTTGGAGATTTTATTGTAGGTTTTGATCTTATACATTGGCGTTTTCCTCCTCAAACTTCTTCATGAACGCGACCAGCTTCTCCACGCCCTCGATCGGCATGGCGTTGTAGATGGATGCGCGCATACCGCCCACCGAGCGGTGTCCCTTGAGGTTGACGAATCCCGCGGCCGTGGCGGCCTTCACAAACTTCGCGTCCAGCTCGTCGCTTCCGGTGACAAAGGGAACGTTCATCAGCGAGCGATCCTCGGGTACGACCGTGCCCTTGAAGAGCTTGCTGGAATCGAGGAAATCGTACAGAATTGCCGCTTTTTTCTCGTTGAGCTTCTTCATTTCGGAAAGTCCGCCGAGCTTTTTGATCCACTTGAACACCAGTCCCGCGATGTAGATATTGTAGCAGGGCGGGGTGTTGAACATGGAATCGTTCTCGGAATGGGTGGCGTAGTTGAGCATAGTGGGGGTGATGGCCATGGGATTTCCGATCAGATCCTTGCGGATGATCACAATGGTGACGCCGGCGGGAGCCACGTTCTTCTGGGCGCCGGCGTACAGGACTCCGAATTTCGAAACGTCAATGGGCTCGGACAGGATGCAGCTGGAAATATCAGCCACCAGCGGAACGTCGCCGGTATCGGGCAGATAGGGGTATTTTGTGCCGTAAATGGTGTTGTTCATGCAGATATGCACATAATCGGCGGCGGGATCGAAGTCGGCGCGGGTGGTTTTGGGGATATAGGAGAAGGTCTTGTCGGCGGATGATGCTACAGCCCGTGCCGCGCCGTAGCGTGCGGCTTCTTTGTAGGCCTTGTTCGCCCACTGTCCGGTGATGATATAATCGGCCTTGTGATTCTTGTTCATCAGATTCAGCGGAATCATGGCGAACTGGGTGGACGCGCCGCCTTGCAGGAAGAGAACGGCGTAGTTCTCGGGGATGTTCATGATCTCCCGCAGATCGGCCTCTGCCTCCTTGATAATAGCGTCATAATCCTTGGAGCGGTGGGACATTTCCATGACCGACTGACCGCTCGTGCCGTACTCCAGCATCTGATCTGCCGCAGTCCGCAGTACTTCCTCGGGAAGCATGGACGGACCTGCGCTGAAATTGTAAACTCTTGACATTGTGTTGTACCTCCAAATATAAATAGCGGTGGAGTGCGAGTGAAAATACCCGATCAATCGACCACATTTTTACGAAATAGAAAAAAAGGATTATCAAATTTAAAAAAGTCTATTGACTATTTTCTGAAAGTATGTTATGATTTTGTAAACCAATTACGGAGAAAGCAAAAATGGATAAGAACTATAAAAGAATCGTGGTAAAAGTGGGAACCTCGACCCTGACCCATCAAAGCGGGGAACTGAATTTAAGAAATATGGAACGCCTGACCGCCGTTTTAAGCGATATAAAAAACAGCGGCGCCGAGGTCGTGTTGGTATCATCGGGTGCCATTTCCGTGGGGGTATCCGGGCTGAAAATGCCCTGCCGTCCTACCGAACTGCGGCTCAAACAGGCGGCAGCGGCGGTGGGACAGTGCCGGCTTATGCACCTGTACGACAAGATGTTTGCCGAGTACAACAAGATCGTAGCGCAAATTTTGCTCACGAAAGAGGACGTGGACAGCGGAGAGCGGGAGGAGAATCTGCGCAGTACCTTTCTTGCGCTGCTGAATCTGGACGCAATCCCCATCGTCAACGAAAACGACTCGGTTTCGCATAGTGAAATCCAGAATGTCCACGGATTCGGTGACAACGATACCTTGAGCGCCGTGGTGGCGACCCTCTGTGATGCCGATCTTCTGGTACTGCTCAGCGACATCGAGGGGCTGTATACCGGGAACCCCCGCACCGACAAAAACGCGACACTTATAAAAAGAGTGGATGCAATCGGCGAGGATATTGTTGCCGTGGCGGGAGGTGCCGGAAGCAGTCGGGGTACGGGCGGAATGCTTACGAAGATCGAAGCCGCGAAAATCGCCGCGGAAAAGGGGATTGATATGGTAATCACCAACGGTGCCCATCCCGAACGGTTGTATGATATTCTCGAAGGTAAGGAAGTCGGCACATTTTTTGCAGGAAAGAAGGGGAATGCAAATGTTTGATTTAACCGCACTCTGCCAATCGGCGAAGCGTGCTTCCCGCATTCTGATGACGGCGGGAACAAAGCAAAAGAACGACGCGCTGTACGCCATGGCGGCGGCTTTGGAAGAAAACAGCGGGGAGATCCTCCGCGCCAATTCCGAAGACGTGGATACCGCAAGGAAGAAGGGGATCAGAGAAAACCTGATCGACCGTCTTGCGCTGAACGAGGCACGGATCAAGGCGATGGCGGACGGACTCCGTCAGGTGGCGGCTCTGCCCGACCCGATCGGCGGCTTTGACAGCGTCGTAACCCGCCCGAACGGACTGCTCATCGGAAAAAAGAGGGTTCCCTTGGGCGTGATCGGCATTATCTATGAGGCAAGACCCAATGTGACGGCGGACGCCGCCGCGCTCTGCCTGAAATCGGGCAATGCCTGTGCCCTTCGGGGCGGCAGCGAGGCGGTGAACTCCAATCGAACGATCGCTGACCTGCTGCGAAGCGGAATCGCCAAAGCGGGGCTTCCGGAGGGTGCGGTCTGCTTCGTGGACGATACCGACCGCGAAACTGCCGCTGCCATGATGAAGCTGAACCGTTTTATCGATGTTCTGATTCCCAGAGGCGGAGCGGGTCTGATCCGATCGGTC
>CAYOON010000282.1:0-2803 GCA_964405595.1 uncultured Lachnospiraceae bacterium
GCATCGCAAGAGCGCTCGTCGCATCCAACGAGGAGTTCCGTCCTTCCCTGAAGAAGGCAGGCCTTCTGACCCGTGACCCTCGTATGAAGGAAAGAAAGAAGTACGGTCTGAAAGCAGCCCGTCGCGCTCCCCAGTTCTCCAAGAGATAAGTATTTATTTCAAAGAGTATTCAAAACCCCGAAACCATCACGGTTTTCGGGGTTTTCTTTATATCCGAAATCTGTTTTGGTGCAACTCAGGAATCTATTTTCACGAAAATTACTTTCGCGAAAATCACTTTCGTATACAGTTCAAATAATTTTCCATAAGAGCAAACAATCTGTCTTCGGTAGATTCTGTTTTCGGTTTCGGTCGCTTTATTATTTTTCTGACAATCCTAGAAAGGCATATATAAGCTTTAACAATGAATATAACTGGCAGTATTAAGACGAATAAAAGAAAATTCCCAATATTATTGATGATTATACTTACACCCCTTTCGCCTGTATAACTGTCAATATATTGAATTCTACCGCAAAAGGTGATTTTATTATCATATTCAGCAATTGTTGGAATAAACCAATATCCGCCGGAGTGACCGCCACGCGCAATACCGAATCGCATTTCATTCTCGGTAATCGCTATAATATAATCATCAAAATAGTAAAAACTGTTGTTATTGTTGGGAAACTTACTTAAAAGGTTCAAAAACATTTCTTTTGTTCCTGAAAACTCAAAAGAATAGATTTTTGACAAAGAATCACCGCCTTGTTAAGAAAATCGTATTGAATAATTTTTCCCGATCCGGGCATACTGACAGTAACAAAATCCAATATGTGGGAAGGTAATGTTATGAACGAAACCGAACTGATCAACAGTATCCGAAAGAACGTGGAAATGGGTATCGACGGCATCAAGATGGTAACCGGATACGCCAAGGACGAGAAATTCGTGGAGGCTCTGAACTCCCAGATGCGGGAATATCAGCAGATCTATACCGAGGCGGACGCTCTCCTCGCGAAGGTCGGCGGCAAGCCCAAGGACGTCCCTGCCGTCGCGAAGATGTCCGCCGAGGTAATGTCCTCTATCAAGTGCATGACCAGCGGTCAGGACGCCAAAATCGCCGAGGACATGGTTCGCGGCAACACCACCGGCGCCGCCAAGCTGACCCGCCAGCTGCACGAGTACGAGGGCGACAATCGGGAGGTCATAGACTTCACCAACCGAGTAATTCAAGTCGAGGAAAGCAACTGCGAGCAAATGAAGCAGTTCCTCTGAAATCCGGGACGACGGCTGATCCTTTCAGCCGTCGTCTTCTAATGTAAAATCGGAAAAATCATCGTCAAAATCGTCCGATTCTTCGGTTTTACTGCCGGTTCCCTGCTTCTGTCCGGGATCCCGGACAGTTTTGGCGAAGGTCAGAACGTAGATCTTCCCCGCTCCTGCCGAACGCAGCAAATCCACCGCGCGGGAAACGGAAGCTCCGCTGGTGATTACGTCGTCGTACAGGATCACCGTCTTCCCTGCCACCTTCGGTACTACATCTTTTTGCAGCCGAAAGGCTTTGACGGCGTTCTCCCGACGCTCGGTTGCGATCAGACTCTTCTGCTCCACGGCTTTGCCCCGTTTGAGGGTCGATACACAGGGTACGCCAAACCGTTTTGCCAACATTTGCGCCGTTTTCCTGCCCTGATCGACGCCGCTTTCACGGGTTTTCGCCAAGCTGCGCGGAATATAGGTGAAAATCGCCTTCTCCACGGGAATCTTCCGATTTCGAAGCAGTCCCGCAAGCTCCGATACGAGGAAATCATACAGCGAAACGTAGGCATCATCCTTTGCGCGAAGCACCACATTCCGCGCGACGCTCTCCCAATCGGTATAGCGGGCAAGATGCAGGAATTCCTCCACCCGTCCGCCCATTCCCGGCACGCCGCAGGAGCAGTCGGTGTGCGCCTTCTTGCAGATCGGGCAGAAGGTTCGCTTTTCGTCCTCCCACTTGCGAAGGCAGTTCGGACAGAGCGGCGGCGCGCTGTCTGTGGGTGCGTAGGGCAGCAGACATTCGCAGGATACGCAGAAGGGCGGGTAAATCAGATCCAGAACGGGACGCAGCGCCCGTCCGATCCTGCCGCTCACGGGTTCTCCTTCTGATATTTCGCAATCAGATATTTCAGCCCAGTATAGCGGTTCACGGTGTGATTGTTCATGACCATCTGCTGCACAACCTCGGGTCTGCCTACCAGAATCACCATCCGCTGGGCGCGGGTGACGGCGGTGTACAGGAGATTCCGGGTCAGGAGCCTCGGTGAATAGCTGTACATCGGCAGAATCACCACCGGATACTCGCTTCCCTGACTTTTATGGACAGTGATCGCGTAGGCGTGTTCCAGTTCCTCCAGCATGGTGAACTCGTATTCGGCGATCCGATCGTCGAAACGGATAACCATATTCTCGGAGGAGAAATTGATCTTCAATATCGTGCCAATATCGCCGTTGAAGATTCCGACCCCAAGCTCATCGCCGCGTGTCCACTCAATATCATAGTTATTGCGGATCTGCATCACCTTGTCGCCCTCTCCATAGGAGATGTCCCGGAACTTTCGTTCCAGCTTTCCTTTCATGGGGGGATTCTGCACCTGCTGCATCAGGCGGTTGAGAATCTCGGTTCCCGCCCTACCCTTATGGGAGGGGGTGATGATCTGAATCTCGGACGTGATCTGACTTCCGTAGGTGCGGGGCAGACGGTTCAGGCAGAGATCGGCGATGGTGTTCGGGATGTCCGCCTCGTCGCGGGTCAGGAAGAAGAAATCTCCCTGCTTATCGTCCA
>CAYOON010000283.1:0-2786 GCA_964405595.1 uncultured Lachnospiraceae bacterium
TGCAAAGCTTTTTCTCTTGCGCCTTTTTGGTCAAGAGAAAAAGCGTCTAACGGTTTTCGCTTGCTATATGTCTGTCGCAATACATCAGGTTAATCCCTTATAAACCAAAACTGAATAAAGGTAAGGTAACAATCATGAAAATCTTATATATCGGCGGCGAAGCGCTTCCCTTTGCCTCCACCGGAGGATTGGGGGACGTTCTGGGCTCCCTTCCCGCAGCGGTTGCCAAGGCGGACAGCTCGAACGATGTTCGCTGCGTGATCCCCCTTCACGCCAAGGTTTCGCCGAAATGGCGCGAGGAAATGACTCTTGCCGCGGAATTTGATACCCATCTTTCGTGGCGTTGTCAGCATACACAGATCTGGTCGCTGAAGAAGGACGGCGTGATCTACTACTTCGTCGGCAACGACTACTATTTCGGCAGGGATCGTCTGTACGGCGAGTACGACGATGCCGAGCGGTATGCCTTCTTCTGCAAGGCAGCCGTGGAGATGCTGCCGAGGATCGGCTTCACTCCCGACGTCCTCCACGCCAACGACTGGCAGGCGGCACTCTCCATCATCTATCTGCGTAAGCAGCAGAACTATCCCAATACCCGCACCGTCTATACCATCCACAATATTGAGTATCAGGGTATCTATCAGAAAGACCTGATCGAGGACGTTTTCTCGCTCTGGAAAACCGATCTGCCCGATCTGGAATATAATGATTGTATCAACCTCACCAAGGGCGCGATCGTCTGCTGCGATAAGCTGACCACCGTCAGCCAGCGCTACAGCGAGGAGATCCGCACCCCCTACTACGCCCATGGACTTTCCGATATTATCTCCGCCAACGCGGGCAAGATCTGCGGTATCGTCAACGGTATCGACGTGGACTACTACGATCCCAAGACCGATCCGTCCATGCTTGCCGAGCATTACAGCGCGAAATATCACACCTTCACCGGCAAGGCTGCCAATAAGGCGGCACTCCAGGAGAAGCTGGGACTGCCTGTGGATCCTGAAAAGCCGATCATTGCCATGATCACCCGTCTGGTCGCCCATAAGGGACTGGATCTGGTGCGGGCAGTGCTGGGCGAGATCATGCAGGGACAGTCGCAGTTCGTGCTGCTGGGAACCGGAGAAGGGGACTACGAGAACTACTTCCGGGGTCTGGAAAACTACTATCCCGATAAGGTTCGGGCGCTCATTACCTACGATAAGGAGCTGTCCAAGCAGATTTACGCCGGCGCCGACATCTTCCTGATGCCCAGCCAGGCCGAGCCCTGCGGACTGTCGCAGATGATCGCCTGCCGTTACGGTACGATCCCCGTAGTCAGGGAGACCGGCGGACTTGCCGATACCATCCATCCCTTCAATCCCCAGACAGGCGAGGGGAACGGCGTGACCTTCTACGCCTTCCATCCCTACGAGATGAAGGACGCGGTGGGCAGAGCGCTCCAACTGTATACCATGAAGCCGCTCTGGAAGAAGCTGGTCAAAAACGCTATGACGACCGATTTCTCGTGGAGTGCTTCGGCAGAAAAATATATGGATATGTATAAATCCATGTTCTGATTATCCATCCTTTCTATATAAAATGAAGAGATAGAAGTCTCTTTATGATAAAAAGATGCTGTTTGGCTTCGGGGACGCGACCCGCTCCGAGGACGGCGTGCATCTTTTTTATCGGGAAAGGGAATGATATAAATTGAATCAAAGAGGACTTGCAAATGGAAAAAAATGAAACTGTGAAAAAAACCATAAAAGCGCCCAAGAAGGCGGCAAAACAGTTCAAGGAGGATGTTCTGAAGAAGGGCATCGCTGATAAACTGTCCCGTTACTTCGGCACCACCCCCGAAGAGGCGAATACCGATCAGATGTACAAGGCGGTTCTGCTGTCGGTCAAGGATATTCTGTCCCATAAGCGTACCGATTTCAAGCAGGACGCGAAGAATCAGGAGAGCAAAAAGATCTACTACCTGTGCATGGAGTTCCTGATCGGAAAGCAGCTGAAAAACAACCTGATGAATCTGGGGATCGCCGACGAGTACGAGAAGATTCTCAAGGGCTGGGGATACGATATTGAAAATCTGTATGAGCATGAGGATAATCCCGGCCTCGGAAACGGCGGCCTCGGCAGACTGGCTGCCTGCTTCATGGACGCGTTGACCTCGCTGGATTATTCGGCGACCGGATTCTCCATCCTGTATGAGTACGGTCTCTTCCGTCAGAAGATCGTGGACGGTCAGCAGATCGAGCTGCCCGACATCTGGATGCCTACCGGCGAGAGCTGGCTGGTTCCCCGTACCGACAAGATCTGTACTGTCCGTTTCGGCGGGAATATTTCCGAAAAGTGGGAGAACGGCAAGTGCGAGATCATCCACACCGACTACGACGAGGTGCAGGCGGTTCCCTACGATATGATGATCTCGGGCGCCGATTCCAAGGCGGTCAACTCGCTGAGACTCTGGAAAGCGGTCAAGAGCAATCAGTTCAATATGGGTCTTTTTTCACAGGGTGACTATTTCTCCGCTATGGAGGAGTCCAACCGTGCGGAGATCATTTCCAAGGTTCTCTATCCGGCCGATAACCACGAGGGCGGACGGACGCTGCGTCTCAAACAGCAGTATTTCCTCGTCTGCGCGTCGCTGCAGTCGATCATCTCCGACCATCTGCGTAACTACGGCACACTGGCAAACTTCGCCGACAAGGTGGCGATCCATATCAACGATACCCACCCGGCGCTGGTGGTTCCCGAGCTGATCCGCGTGCTGATGGACACCTACTCCTACAGCTGGGAGG
>CAYOON010000284.1:0-2785 GCA_964405595.1 uncultured Lachnospiraceae bacterium
TCATTCCAATGCAATTTAATTTTTGATTTTGTCTAATCTTTGGGGTTCACTTCATATTCGCGTTTATTCCCAGCGCGGCAACCGCTGCCGCACTGCTCTATGTGGGCGTTGTTATGATGTCCACCGTAAAGGATATTGACTTCTCCGATGTCCGGATCGCGGTTCCCGCATTCCTGACCATTCTCATGATGCCGATGGCCTACTCCATCACCAGCGGTATCGGAATCGGTATCGTATCCTATGTGGTAATCTCGCTGATCTGCTGGGTAATCGACGCGATCCGCGCGGCTGCCGGCAAGTGCGAGAAGCCGAAGTTCCCGATCTCCGTAGTCATGGCGATCATCTTCGCGCTCTTCCTCGTATACTTCCTGGTTCCCACGACCTTCTGATAAAATACGAAAAAATTTTCCCTATGGTAAAAACTGCGGTTTTCGCCATAGGGAAAATAAAAATAAGCGAAGAAAGGTTTCATAAAAGATATGCAGTACCATCCTGATATAGAATCAGTTATGTTTTCCGAAGAGCAGCTCCGGCAACGGATCTGCGAGATGGCGGAGGATCTGAAAAAGGATTATGCGGACAAGAATCCGCTGGTTGTGGCGATATTGAAGGGAAGCGTCATGTTTTACGCTGACCTGACACGTATGCTGGACTTTCCCATGAACATGGAGTTCATGTCGGTGTCCTCCTATGGAGACGGCTCAACCTCCGGGGAGCTTCGATTCCGCAAGGATCTGGACAAACCCATCGACGGACGCCACGTTCTTCTGGTGGAGGACATCATTGATTCCGGAAAAACCCTGTATGTGCTGAAAAATCACCTGCTTTCGAGAAATCCCGCGTCGGTGAAGATCTGCGCCCTTCTGGACAAGAAGGCGAGAAGGGTCGCCGACATCGAAGCCGATTATGTAGGCTTCCCCTGCGAAGACGAATTCGTGGTGGGCTACGGGCTGGATTACGCCGAAAAATACCGCAATCTGCCCTACGTCGGCATATTGAAGCGCAGCATATACGAATAAAAAACAGGATCGCGTGCAAAAAACAGGTCAAATGCTGCACGCACGTTCTATAATCAGCTGAAAATTCAAAAATAAAAAAGGGATTTGCCGTACACACCGGCAAATCCCAAAATTTTATTTCTTCTTTGCATCCAGATATGCCCGGATCAACGCTACCGAGCCGTCGATGCCGAGTGCGGTGGAGTTGAAGCAGAGATCGTAGATCATACTGTCGCCCCATTTGTCCCCTGTTACCGAATTGTAGTAAGAGGCGCGGCTCTTGTCGATCTTTTTGATCATATCCCGGGCGTTCTTCTCGGCGACGCCGTACCGCCGCATGATTCGCTCGATTCTGGCGGGCTGATCGGCTCTGATAAAGACCGACGTCAGATCGAAGTCCTTCTTTAGGAAGTAATCGGCGCACCGTCCGACCATCACGCAGTCGCCGGCCTCGGCAAGACTCTTGATGGCGTTCACCTGCGCGACATAGAGTTGGGTTCCGATGGCGTGCTCGGCACTAGACAGGGACGCGCCGTAGAAATAGGAGTTGGTGGCAAGGGTGTAGAGCAGGGAAGAGGTCTTTTTCTCGTCGTTTTTCTCAAAAAGCCCGATGTGCAGACCGCTCTGCTTTGCCGCGTGGGCGAGGATTTCCTTGTCGTAGAGAGGAATTCCCAGCTCCTTTGCCAGCTGCTCGCCGATTTCGCGTCCGCCGCTTCCGAATTGCCGACCGATGGTGATGACTCTGTTTTTCATGTGGATAACCCAACCTTTCTTACGCTTATGCGTATACTCTCTGTATAGATTATACAATAAAAACGCCGGGATGTCAATAGAATTTGCAGAAATTATCCGATTCGCCGAAAAATATGAATATTTAAATCCCATTCTTGCTTTATTCACAAATCTGTGCTATACTGATGCTGAATAGTCACGAAATCATGATAATTAAGGGGGATCGCGATGAAAAAACTGCTGCCGACGATGATGATCGGAACAGTTCTCGCCGTTCTGATATTTGCCTTCCTGATTTACCCCTCTGACCCCGGAGCACCCCTCGGGACGCTCCCCGAAAACGACGACGGGCAGATCGAAATAACCGTTCCGACCCTGTCTGCCGGAATGATTCCCGAACCGGCGCTGAAGGAGCAGCGCGGGATTCAACCTCTGTCCGCCGATAACGCCTATCACGAGGCCTATAACGACCTCTACTATGCCATGGCGGATACCCGTGCCACCTGTAGTCTCACCCGTTATCAGCTGAATCGGGACAGCGTCAGTATTCTGTTCTCCGACGTGATGAACCATAGCCCCGAGCTTTTCTATGTGGACGGCAGACTGGGCATCAGCTATAATAAAACCACGGGCATCGTGAACAGCGTTTCCTTTACATACACCATGACCCCGGAGGAGATCGGACAAGCGTCGGCCTTCTATCAGTCGGAGATCAGCCGGATTCTCGATCTGCTGCCCGATCCCGGTATGAGCAATCTCGATAAAGCCCTTTGGATTCACGACTACATCTGCGTCCGCTACGCCTACGACTCGGAACTCACAAATTACGACGCGTACACCTTCTTCCGGGATCGCAAGGGCGTCTGTCAGGGCTATACGCTGGCGTATATGGCACTGATGAAGGCCTGCGGAATCCGCACCGATTTCGCCGCGTCCTCCGATATGAACCATATCTGGAACCTGATCGAGCTGGACGGCGAATGGTATCACGCGGATCTGACCTGGGATGATCCCCTTCACAGCAACGGATCGAATATCCCCGGCAGAGCGGGGCA
>CAYOON010000285.1:0-2779 GCA_964405595.1 uncultured Lachnospiraceae bacterium
TCCGCCCTTGTGTTCGCGGATGGTCATCAGATCGGCAAGAACCTGACAGGGATGGCAGTAGTCGGTCAGACCGTTGATAATCGGAATGGTACCGTACTCCGCCAGAGCCTCCACCTCTGCCTGATCGAAGGTACGGATCATAATACCGTCCAGATAGCGGGAGAGAACACGGGCGGTATCCCGTACATTTTCGCCTCTGCCGATCTGGGTGTTTGCGGAGGACAGGAAAAGCGCCGTTCCGCCGAGATCGTACATGCCGACCTCAAAGGAAACACGGGTACGGGTGGAATTCTTCTCGAAAATCATGCCCAGCGTCTTGCCCTTGAGCAGATGATGCTCGATTCCGTGTGCCTTCTCATATTTGAGCTGATCGGCACAGTTGAGAATCTCCAGAATTTCCTTCTGGGAGAGATCTTTCAGCGTAAGTAAATGCTTCATAGGAATGCTCACTTTCTAGTAAAATCAGACCAGCATCGTGCCGATGCCTTCGTCGGTCAGTGCTTCAATCAAAATGGAGTGGGGGACACGCCCGTCGATGATGAATACCCGCTTGACCCCTCTGCGGATAGCTTCCACACAGCAGTCCACCTTGGGCAGCATACCGCCCGAGATAATGCCGTCCCGGATCAGCTGGGGCGCGTCGGAGACGTAGATCTTGCGAATCAGCGATGCGGGATCGTCCTTGTCCCGCAGGATTCCGGCAATATCAGTCATGGTGAAGAGCGACTCGGCCTTCAGACAGCCCGCGATCCGCGCGGCGGCGGTGTCGGCGTTGATGTTGTAGATGTTGCCAGCCTTGTCGTAGCCCACGGTGGAAATCACGGGAATGTAGCCCTTCTCCAGAAGGTCGCTGATCAGCGTGGTATTGACCGAGGTGATCTCGCCCACATAGCCCAGCGCGGGATCCTTGGCGGTGGCCTCGATCAGCGATCCGTCGGCGCCCGAAAGACCTACGGCATGGCATCCGGCGTTCTCTAAGAGGTTGACCAGCGACTTGTTGATCTTGCCTGCCAGCACCATCTGCACGATTTCGGCGGTTTCCCGGTCGGTGACCCGCAGTCCGTTCACAAACTCGGACTTCTTGCCTACCCGCTTCAGCATGTCGGTGATCTCGGGACCGCCGCCGTGTACCAGCACGATCTTGATCCCGATCAGCGACAGAAGGGCAATATCGCCCATGACCGCTTCCTTGAGCTCCTCGTTGACCATGGCGTTTCCGCCGTACTTGATCACGACGATCTTGTTGTTATACTTCTGAATGTAGGGCAGTGCCTGAATCAGCATCTCCGCCCGTTGGGAATTTGTCAGTTCATCCATGATTTTTTACTATATTCTCCACAAATTCAATCTGTTTTTCAACCGATTCCACCGAGGTTCCTCCGGCGGAAATCCGCTTGGCGACGCAGACGGCGAGGTCGATTTCTTCGTACAGATCCGCGTCGAAGTGGGGATCCGCCTCCTTGTACCGCTCCAGCGGGAGGGTTTCCAGTGTCAGACCCTCTTTGATACAGAGCGCAACCAGCGCGCCGGTGATCTTGTAAGCCGAACGGAAGGGAAGTCCCTTTTTCACCAAATAGTCTGCGCAGTCGGTGGCGTTGATAAAGCCCTTTGCCGCGGCAGCCCGCATATTTTCGGGCAGGGGACGCATGGTGTCGATCATGGGGATGAAGACCGAAAGCGACTGAATCAGCGTGTCGATGCTGTCGAAGATGGCTTCCTTGTCCTCCTGCATGTCCTTGTTGTAGGCCAGCGGCAGACCTTTGAGCATGGTCAAGGTCGCCATCAGATTGCCGTAGACTCTGCCGGTTTTGCCGCGTACCAATTCCGCCATGTCGGGGTTCTTTTTCTGGGGCATGATGGAGGATCCGGTGGAATAACGGTCGTCCAGCTCGATGAACTTGAACTCCCAGCTGGTCCAGAGGATGATCTCCTCCGAGAAGCGGGAGAGGTGCATCATGACGGTGGCAAACGCCGCCTGTAGTTCGATGCAGAAATCCCGATCGGATACGCCGTCCAGCGAATTTTGACAGATGCCGTCAAAGCCCAGCGTATCGGCAACCATTTCCCGGTCGGTATCGTAGGTTGTACCGGCGAGGGCGCAGCAGCCCAGCGGGGAATAGTTCATGCGGCGGGTTGCATCGGTGATCCGATCAACATCCCGGAGCAGCATCATGGCGTAGGCCATGAGATGATGCCCGAAGGTGATAGGCTGTGCCCGTTGCAGATGGGTGTAGCCAGGCATGATGTCGGCCTTGTGTGCCTTTGCCTGTTTTACGATCACGGCGATCAGCTGGCGGATCAGGTCTACGATCTCCGCTGATTTGTCGCGGAGGTAGAGACGGACGTCCAGCGCAACCTGATCGTTCCGGCTGCGGGCGGTGTGGAGCCGCTTGCCGACGTCGCCGATTCTGGCGGTCAGCTCGGCTTCCACGAACATGTGGATGTCCTCACCGCCGGCGGAAAAGTCCAACACGCCCGATTTCAGATCGGCGAGGATCTTTTCGAGGGTCTCGATAATCAGATCGGCATCTGTCTGGGAGATGATTCCCTTCGCGCCGATCATGGCGGCGTGCGCCATGGATCCGCGGATGTCCTGCTCGAACATCCGGCAGTCGAAGGGCAGGGAGGTATTAAAATCGTCCGCAACCTGATCGGTGCTTCCGGCGGATCTGCCCGCCCACATTTTGTCTGCCATGTTTGTCACGCCTTTCGTTGGTTCTTACAAAAGTTTTCGTCCACCTTTTTCAAAAGGTGGCGCAGTGGAGGGCGCGTAGCCCTC
>CAYOON010000286.1:0-2760 GCA_964405595.1 uncultured Lachnospiraceae bacterium
CATCTACGTCGCCGCCGACGACGGGGACAACTACAACCACCGGATGTACGCGCTGGGCGCGCTCACCGACGATCCCTGCGGTCCTTATGAGATGCTGGGCAAAGTAGCGGTTGCCGAACCCTATGACAAGTGGGCAATCGACGGAACCGTGCTGAATTTCGGCGGCGTACATTACTTCATCTGGTCGGGCTGGTCGGGAAATGTGAATGTGCAGCAGAATCTCTACATCGCCCGCATGAAGGATGCCGTTACGCTGGACAGTCCCCGGTATCTGATCTCCTGTCCCGAGCTGGACTGGGAGACCCGCTCCTGCGGCGTGAACGGTCTGCCCGCCATCAACGAGGGCCCCATCGCGCTTCAACGAGGCGGACGTACCTTCGTGATCTACAGCGCGTCGGGCAGCTGGTCGGACGACTACTGCCTCGGAATGCTCGAGCTGATCGGCGATAATCCGCTGGATCCCACGGCATGGGTGAAGTTCCCTGAACCGGTATTCTCCCCCTGTGAGGGCGCGTGGGGCGCGGGACACTGCTCCTTCACCACCTCCCCCGACGGCGAGGAGGATTACATCGTCTATCACGCTAACGCCCAGTCGGGGTCATCGTGGGGCGGAAGATCGCTGCGGATGCAGAAGTTTCGCTGGGAGAACGGTCTGCCCGTGTTCGGGAAGCCGGTGGCTCCCGGGGTGGAGATGCCTGTCCCGTCGAGCGGGAAGAAGTCGATTGACACCATCCTCTTCGATCTGGACGGAACCCTGCTTCCCATGACGCAGGATAACTTCATCAAGGCGTACATGTCCGCCGCCTGCAAGAAGCTGGCGGAGTTCGGCTACAAGCCCGAGGACGTGGTGGACGGTCTCTGGAAGGGTACCTTCGCCATGATCGCGAACGACGGGAAGGCGTCCAACCACGACGTTTTCTGGAAAGTTTTCGCCGATCTTCTGGGGCAGGGGGTCATGGACACCTACGATGCGCTGTTGCACTTCTACGATAACGAGTTTGACGGCGTGAAGGTCGTCATGGATCCCGGATTCTCGGCGGGGAACTACCCCGTGCGGGCGCTGATCGACAGTCTGAAATCCAAGGGCTATCGTCTGATCCTCGCCACCAATCCCGTTTTCCCGGCTAACGCTGTCAGAACCCGGCTGAAATGGATCGGGCTGGTTCCGGAGGATTTCTCCTTAATCACGACCTACGAGAACAGCCGCTTCTGCAAGCCGAACGTGCGCTATTTCGAGGAAATCCTCTTCAAGGCGGGCGGCGATCCCGATCACTGCCTGATGGTCGGAAACAGCGTCTCCGAGGATCTGGCGGCAGAGAAGTACGGTATGGACTGCTATCTGATCACCGATTTCATCGAGAATCCCAAGAATATCGATTATTCTGCATACAAGCACGGAACCTTCGCTGATTTCGTGAAGTTTGCCGAGGAAAATCTGTAATTTGTTTAATAAAGGAAAGGATTGCTAACTGTATGGTAACCATAGACAGAATCTATCATGCGTCGAACGTGCTGAAAAACGTCGTCCGGCATACCGAATTGGTCCCTTCTCCGGGACTTCACCCCGAATGCGAGGTTTATTTGAAGCCCGAAAACTTGCAGCTCACCGGCTCCTTCAAGGTTCGCGGCGCGGCATACAAGATCTCCCAGCTGACCGAGGAGGAGAAGGCGCGGGGTGTGATCGCGTGCAGCGCGGGCAACCACGCGCAAGGCGTTGCGCTGTCCGCGACCCGGTTCGGCATCCGCTCGCTGATCTGCCTGCCCGAGGGCGCGCCCATCCTGAAGGTGGAGGCGACCCGGGGGTACGGTGCCGACATCTGCATGGTGCCGGGCGTCTACGATGACGCCTACAACAAGGCTTTGGAGCTGCGTGACGAGTTGGGCTACACCTTCGTTCACCCCTTCGACGATGAGAACGTGATCGCCGGGCAGGGAACCATCGGTCTGGAGATCCTGACTGAGCTGTCAGATGCCGACGTGATCGTTGCCGCCATCGGCGGCGGTGGACTCTGCTCGGGAATCGCTATTGCCGCGAAATCGCTGAATCCGAAGGTTCAGGTCTGGGGCGTACAGGCGGAGGGTGCGGCAAGTATGGAGCATTCCGTCCGTGAGGGCAAGATCGTCCGGCTGGATTCGGTGAAGACCATCGCCGACGGTATTGCAGTCAAGGAGCCGGGTGTGAACACCTTCGAATACTGCTCCAAGTATCTGGACGGGGTGGTGACGGTGTCGGAGGACGAGATTTCGTCCGCGATCCTCGCGCTGATCGAGAAGCATAAGATGATCGCCGAGGGCGCGGGCGCCGCTCCGGTGGCGGCTGTGATGTTCAGCAAGATCCCCGATCTGGCAGGGAAGAAGGTTGTCTGCGTGGTATCGGGCGGTAACATTGATGTGACTATTCTTTCGAGGGTGATCAAGCGCGGTCTGCTCAAGTCGGGACGGTCGTATTCGCTGGCGATTGAGCTGCTCGATAAGCCGGGTCAGCTTGTGGCGGTGTCCAAGATCATTGCCGAGAACGGCGGAAACGTGATCTCGGTACATCACGAGAGAGCGGGCGAGGCTATGGACATCAACGGATGCGTCCTGCGGCTGGTGCTGGAGACCAAGAACTTCGAGCATATCGCCGCTATCCAGAAGGCACTCCGGGACGCGGGTTACCATATCTGGGATGGTACTTACTAAATCGAGGACGCTTTAGAAAAGTTTTCGTCCACCTTTTTCAAAAGGTGGCGGATTCCAAAGGCAGAGCCTTTGGTCGCC
>CAYOON010000287.1:0-2705 GCA_964405595.1 uncultured Lachnospiraceae bacterium
TCGGAGATGAATCCCTCCTTTTCCACGAGAATTACCAGAGATGTGTAGCCTTTGGTGTTTCCGGGGCTTTCGGAAAGTGCCCGTTCGGGCGTCTCAATGCCGATTGTAGGTGTAACGCCCGAGGAGTCGGTGGTCAGTACGGCGATGACGTTGCTGAGTTGGGGGTCGTATTCGAGAATACTCACCTTTGCGCCGGGTACGGGAATGGATCCGTCGGCCGTTCGCACGTTTACGACCAGCCGCCCGGTGGTGCTGTTTTGTTGGTTTTGATTCATGCTAGCTCTGCCTTTCTATAATTTTGTACCATACTATGCAAAAAATCATCATCAGTGAACTAATGATGATTTTTCAACTCCCCATCAGTGAACCTATAAGGAATTCCCCATCAGTAATCTGATGGGGAAGAGGTGCTTCACAGGATACCCGAAACGACCAGCGTAGCGGTGCCGGGCTGTACGGTAATCACACCGGTAGTGGGATTTTGCGTGAAGGTTGCGGCGGGAACCGTGATTCTGCCGGGAACCGTCACGAACAGCCCCGTTGTCGGATTGTAGGTGTAGTCGGTGCCTTCTGCCAGAGCGGCGCCGTTCAGCGTGACAATCAGCGAGGTGAGGATCGGGTCGAAGGTGTCCCGAACCGAAGCGTCGCTATCCGCGTCTACAGCCTCGCTGCCGAAATTCTGAATCAGGAAGGTGTAGGTGACCCTGCTGTTCTCGGTGACGGGGATCGGGCTGATCGACTTGGTGATGGTGAGCAGGGCCGACTGATTGGCGGTGATGGTTTCCTCGGCGGTCACGGTGGTGATCCCCGTACCCGATACCGTAGCGGCATTGGTGAGGGTCGCGCCCGTTCCCAGCGGAGCGTACTGGTTTACCGTTACCCGGTAGACAAGGGTGGTGACTCCGTTTGCGGGAACCGTAACGTCGGTAAACGTCAGCGGCGGGCCCGCCTGAACGGCAGGGGGAGCCTGTAGAACGCCGTCACCGAAATAGCGGACGGAATCCGGCTCGTAGGTCAGCGGATAGACTGTCCCGCCGTTCAGCGTATAGCCGCCCAGATCGTCGGTCACGGTGAGCCCGGTCAGCGGGGTGCTGCCCGAGTTGATCAGGTTCAGAATATAGGTGATCGAATCGCCCTGCGAGTAGGTGGATCCGGTTGCGGTCTTGCTTATCGTAAGCGCCTCCAGAATCTCACCCTGCGCGACATTGGAGACGACTTCGGTATCGTTATACGTCAGGATGGCCTGATTGGTAAAGATTGCCATCTTATTTTCATCTTTCCTTTCTTTCGTATTTGGAAATATACTTTCCAATATACAGAATATGCCGGGACAAGCCCGAGAGTCCGGGATATTTTCGCGCATGGAATCCGATAATTTTTGTATAATCCGGAAGAAAAGCGAAATTCGAACGAAAAAGCTCTTGCAATTTTGAAAAAAGGTGCTATAATCATATAGAATGCATTGGAACGATCGGGCATGCCGCCCGATCCGAGACGAGAAGGGAAAGTCAGAAAGAAGCCGTAGACTTCTTTCTGACTACGAGTTTGCGCCTAAAACGGCGTTCGATGTTTATTTTGCCTGAAGGCAAAACCGCCCAAGCTCGCGGCTTCAAGAAGGGGATGGACATAACATATGGGCATGAAAATCATTTTGATAGGCATTGGCAGACTGGGAACCACCATCTGTTCCCAGCTTACCGGCGAGGGACACGACGTAACCGTGATTGATACTGACGAGAGTATGGTTACCGAGCTGTCAAACGTGTGTGACGTATTCGGCGTAGTCGGAAACTGCGCGGATATTTCGGTTCTCAAGAAGGCGAGAGCGGGCAGTGCCGATCTGCTGATTGCCATGACAAGCGGAGACGAACTCAACATCCTGACCTGCGCGGCGGCGCGCAAGCTGGGCACGAAACACACCATCGCAAGAATCCAGAACCCCGAATACAGCGGGCTTGTCGGTTTGATGAAGGACGATATGAGCCTTGCGCTGACCATCAATCCCGATCTGGCGGCGGCAAAAGAGATCTACCGGATGCTGCGTTTCCCCTCTGCCGCGAAGATTATTACCTTCTGCCGGGGCAGAGTGGAGCTTGCGGAGCTTACGGTTCCCGAAAACTCCCCTATCTGCGGCTATACGCTGAACGATCTTCGGACGAAGCTGAATATGAAATTCCTCGTCTGTACCGTGCTCCGGGACGGAAAGGTCTATATCCCCTCGGGTGATTTTTCGATTCTCGCGGGTGACGTGATCGGAGTCACCGCTCCCGATGAGGCGATCACAGACTTCTTCAAGGCAAGTGGTATGTATAAGCAGCCCATCCGCAATGTGCTGATCGTCGGCGGCGGAAGGATCACTTACTACCTCGAAGGGATGCTGAAAAAGGGAAAGATCAAGTCTACGATTATCGAGAAGAACAACGAGCTTTGTCAGGAGCTGGCGGAGCAGTACGGCTGTACGGTAATCTGCGATAACGGAACCAAGCAGGAACTGCTTCTGGAGGAGGGAATCGACAAAACGGACGCCTTCCTAGCGCTTTCCGACATCGACGAGGAGAACGCGATCATCTCCATGTACGCAAAGACGGTGAAGGTTCCGAAGATCGTCACGCTGATCAGCTCGCTGCCCTACGTCAACTTTTTCAAGGGCGTCGGTCTGGAGAGCATAATCTCCCCGAAATCGACAGTTTCCAACGCGATCCTGC
>CAYOON010000288.1:0-2182 GCA_964405595.1 uncultured Lachnospiraceae bacterium
CAACGTCAACTTCCGCCTTGAATCCACCCTCCCCCCCCCCGAGGATCAGCGCGGCGTGATCTACGACCGGGACGAAAACCGCATTTTCGCCCTCTATAAGGACTATTTCGCCACCGTAGGCAACGGCAGACTCGCCATCGTCGATAAAAACGGCAATCGCTCCTATTCCGCCGCATTAAGCTACGCCGCCCCTTCCCTGCGCTCTTCGGATAGCCAGCTGCTCTGCTTCGACAGAGGCGGGAAATCCTACTCCCTTTACTCCTACTTCAACTGCGTGGAGGAAGGAACGCTCTCCTACCCCATCACCGACGGCGTCATTTCCGACAGCGGAATCTACGCCCTCGCCACCAGAGAGGAAAACTACTACGGAACCGTCATGGTCTACGATAGTCAGTCCAGACTGATCCAGCGGATCCGTAAGGATAAGTATATCGTCTCCATCGACCTGCTCCCGGACGGAAGCGAGATTCTGGTGACTTCCTTCTATACCGACGAGCTCGGCCGCCCCGTCACCGAGATCGCCGCGCACCCCACATCCAGCGCAGAATCCCCGGCTCTTCTCACATTCGAGAATGTGCTTCCCTACGAATGCAGCTACCTGTCGGAAGGCGGATGCGTGCTGATCGGCTCCGACGGCGTGAAATTTATCGATTCCAAATGGAAAATTTACAGTACGTCTACTTTTTCCGGTCAAAACGTGATAAAATATGTTACAGGCAACGACTTTGTAGCCCTGCTGTCCGCTTCGGAAACCGATACCACCGACCTGACCCTCACCTGCATCCTCTCCGACGGATCAACCCTGAAATGTAAGGCATCCGGAAGTTCGCCGATTCTTGGCAGTATTGGAAACGGCGTCTGCCTTGCAAGCGACGGAAACCTCCGCATTCTGTCCACAGAAACCGGAGAACTGACAATCGTCGAGGCAGTCGGACAGCCGCAGACGATCATCTGGGACGAAGAGCAGATCTGCCTGTGCATGAATACACGGATCATCCGCATAAACACGGATGGAACCATAGATAACGAAGAATAAAAACGGAGGTATTTTGTATGTTGGTATTTGATATTATCGTAATCGCAATTCTGGTGATCTCGACGATCCGGTACGCCAAGAAGGGTGTCACCGGCGTAGTGCTGGACATCGTGGGCTATGTGGTATCCGCGATCGTCGCGTGGGCGATCGGCGCGAACGTCGGATCGTGGCTGTTTGAGTCGGCTATCGCAAAGGCGCTTCCCGATGCGGTAAACGAGCATCTTCTCTCCGCGAAATCTATCGCGGGGGCACTGGGCTTTATCGTGGTCTTCCTGATCGCCATCATCATCTGGAAAATCCTTTCAAAGGGGCTGAACAAAATCTTCAACATCCCCGTGATCGGGCAGGTCAACAAAATCCTCGGCGCACTGCTGGGACTTCTGCTGGGCTATCTTCTGATTCAGGTGCTGGTACTGATCGTCTTCGTTCCCCTGCACTTCTTCAAGGACAGCGCGTCGGAGATCATGGCATCCTCCTATGTGGCAAGATGGTTCTACGAACACAATCTGATCCGCGCCCTGTTCGGCTTCAATTAATGCGGATCGGAATCGACTGTCAATCAACGCAAATTTTTCTCCAGTCCGCAAGTAGCGGACATAAGTAAAGGTTAGGTCTGATTTTATGGAAATGTGTGCAAGATGCAAAAAACGGGTTGCCGTGATCTTCATCACCCGCATTGACGGCGAAAGCTCGGTCAATGAGGGAATCTGTATCAAGTGCGCCAAGGAACTGGGAATCAAGCCCGTCAACGATATTCTCAAGAATATGGGGCTTTCCGACAGCGATCTGGATCGCATGGATATGGAGATGGAAGGCATCCTTTCCGCCGCCGAGGCTTCTGACGAGGAAACCGACGGCGACGACGAGAACGAAAACAGCGGCGACAATGCGGGCGAGAGCGAAAATCTCCCCGCAGAAAGCCGTCCCGAGGAATCCTCGCCCATGGGCAAAACACCGCCCATGGATTTCGGCAAGCTCATGCGCAATCTGGGCTTTGCCGGATTCATGCGTCCCGGCGGCCCGAACGATCCCCGTTTTTCCGAGGCAAATCCGGGTCAGGGACGGAAAAAGGGCAAAAATTCCGCGAAAGAGCGGAAATTCCTCGATACCTACTGTACCGATCTGACTAAGAGGGCCCGTGAAGGC
>CAYOON010000288.1:2192-2698 GCA_964405595.1 uncultured Lachnospiraceae bacterium
CGTGAAGGCAAGCTGGACAGCATCGTCGGCCGCGAGCGGGAGCTTTCCCGCATGATGCAGATCCTCTGCCGCAGACAGAAGAACAATCCCTGTCTTATCGGCGAACCCGGCGTCGGCAAAACCGCCATCGCCGAAGCCCTTGCGCAGCGGATCGCCTCTGGAGACGTCCCCCAGAGACTGCAAAACAAGGAAATCCACCTGGTCGATATGACCGCGCTGGTGGCGGGAACCCAGTTCCGCGGGCAGTTTGAGTCGCGGATCAAGGGGCTGATTGAGGAGGCGCGAAACCTCGGAAATATCATCCTCGTGATCGACGAGGTACATTCCATCGTGGGTGCCGGCGACAGCGAGGGCAGCATGAACGCCGCCAATATCCTCAAGCCCGCCCTTAGCCGCGGCGAGATCCAGCTGATCGGTGCCACGACCCTCGGCGAGTACCGCAAGTATATCGAGAAGGATTCGGCACTGGAGCGCCGCTTCCAGCCCATCATCATCGAGGAGCCTTC
>CAYOON010000289.1:0-2639 GCA_964405595.1 uncultured Lachnospiraceae bacterium
TATGATCTGATTGTATTCCAAGTTATGATTTTCGTTAAAACGGGTTATCAATCCTCGACGGGATGCGGACCGTAGCCCGCCCAGCCGACCTGACCGTCGGCAAAGCCAATCTGGCCGTCCATCACAAGCCGGCACCACTGGTGCGTCCACTGATTCTCGTTGACGTGCTCCCACTTATAGCCCATACACTCCAGTACCATACCCAGCGCACGGGTCGAACCCGCACAGGAGTATTCTCCTTTGATAAACACGCCGTATGCCTGCCGGTAATCTTTCCCTTCGGTGGTATAGACGCAGTTCTGACAGTAGGCTGAAACAATACGCGCTGCCTGCGACACCCGCTCCAGATCGGTTCCGGGGCCGATGGAATCGGCGATCTCCTGCGCAACGGCAAGCGCCATCGCCTTTTTCTCCGCTTCGGTGGGTACATATACCGGGATCACCTGATCTTCTTTTGCCTGACAGGTCGTGCAAATCCGGTATTTCGCCCCCTCCTCGCGGATCGTCGCCTCCTTGACCACCGTCCAATTACTCCACTTGTGTCCGGTAGCCTTGACCGTCTCGCTGGCGGTCGTGTTGCAGGTCGAACAGGTGTGTTCACGGGATCCTTCTTCGGTGCAGGTTGCGGCTTTGGTGACCGTCCAACTGCCCCATTTATGACCCGTAGCCTTGACCGTCTCCTTTTCGGTAGTCTTGCAGTTCGAGCAGGTGCGGGAGCGGGATCCTTTGGCGGTACAGGTGGCCGCCTTGGTGACCGTCCAACTGCTCCACTTGTGTCCCGTAGCCGGGATGGTCTCGCTTTCGGCGGTCTCGCCGCAGATTGAGCAGGCGCGGCAACGGGTACCTTCTTCGGTGCAGGTTGCGTCCTTGACAGTCGTCCATTCCTCAAAGCTGTGTCCCGTGGCCGGGATCGTCTCGTTTTCGACAGTCTCGCAGATCGGGCAGCGACGTTCGCGGGAGCCGTCTGCTATACAGCTGGCGGCGCTGACTATCGTCCAACTTCCCCAACTATGTTTGTGCGGTTCCGGAACCGTGGGTTCGGAGGTGGTATTGGACGTCTCGGGTTGGGTAGCCGGTTTTGTGGGAACATCGGGTACGGTTGCCTCCGTTTTCGGCTCGGTAGAGGGGACTTTGGAGGTCACGGTTTCGGTTGTAACGGGCAGAACGGCAGAGGTTGCCGGCTCGGTTGTCGGCAGATCCTGCGGAGCGGATGTCTGGATGAAAGATGTGACGTTTCGGGAGTCGGTCGTCCGAGCTACCGTGAGATCGGGGGCGGCAATGTCACAGCCCGTAAGCAGCAGTGCGGTCAATAACAGTGAAACGAAGATCCGTTTCATAGTAACATCTTCTTTCTGACAAAAAACTTATCCGAGCAGCTTTTCCAGACGTCCCATAGCCTCGATCGTGCGATCCTTATCGCCGAAGCCCGACAGGCGGAAGTAGCCCTCGCCGTTGACGCCGAAGCCCTCGCCGGGGATGCCGACGATGTTCGCCTTCTCCAGAAGGAGGTCGAAGAACTCCCATGACTTCATACCGTTGGGGCATTTCAGCCAGATGTAGGGCGAGTTCTTACCGCCGGTGTAGGAGATGCCCAGCTTATCGAAGGTTTCCATCATGCGGCGGGTGTTCTGCTTATAGTAGCCGATGTTCTCCTTCACCTGCGCGTATCCCTCGGGGGTGAAGATAGCGGCAGCGCCACGCTGGATGATATGCGCCGTTCCGTTGAATTTGGTGGACTGGCGGCGTTTCCACATGGCAAGCAGGGAGGTTCCGTCCTCGGCGGTCAGATCCTTCGGGATCACGGTATAGCCGCAGCGGGTACCGGTGAAGCCTGCCGTCTTGGAGAAGGAACAGAACTCGATTGCGCACTCCCTTGCGCCCTCGATCTCGAAGATGGAGCGGGGAAGGTCTTCTTCCTCTACGAAAACCTCGTAGGCGGCGTCGTACAGGATGACTGCTTTCTGGGATTTGGCGAAATCCACCCAGATTTTCAGCTGTTCGCGGTTATAGCAGGCTCCGGTGGGGTTATTGGGGGAGCAGAGGTAGAAGAGATCGCCCTTCAGGTCGGGGGTGGGCATGGGGAGGAAGCCGTTTTCGGGGGTTCCGTTCATATAGACCACGCGGCGGCCGTCCATGATGTTGGAGTCCAGGTAGACGGGGTAGACGGGGTCGGGGATTACGACGGTATTATCGGTGGAGAAGATGTCGAGGATGTTGGACACGTCCTCCTTTGCGCCGCAGGTTACGTTGATTTCGTCGGTGGAGAGGTCTACGCCCATCTGGGTTTTATAGTAGTTTTGCAGGGCGGCGAGGAGGTAGGGTTCGCCGTAGTAGTCGGGATAGCCTTTGAAGGTCTCCTTGACGCCCATTTCCTGCACGGCGGCGGCCATGGCGTCGATGGAGGCTTTACAGAGGGGCAGGGTTACGTCGCCGATGCCCATATTGATCAGGTCGGCTTCGGGATGCGCCTTGGCGTAGGCGGTTTTCTTCATGGCGACGGTTTTGAACAGATAGGATTCTTTCAGGTTTTTGTAGTTTTCGTTGATTTTCATAGGTTTCTCCTTAACTTGGTTTTATTAAAAGTTTTCGTCCACCTTTTTTAAAAGGTGGCGGATTCCAAAGGCAGCGCCTTTGGTCGC
>CAYOON010000290.1:0-2623 GCA_964405595.1 uncultured Lachnospiraceae bacterium
TGAACGCATCCGCGTTTTTATCGGCGATAAAATGATCCCCGTCGATGAACACCAGCTTCGCGTTCGGCAGACTTTCGGCAACCAGCCGGGTGTGCTTTTCCTTGATCATGTCCTTCGTTCCGGCGATAACCAGAGTGGGAACGGTCAGCCCGCCCAGCTTTTTCGGCGGGATATTCGGCTCGTTGACCATCAGCCCGAGCATTTCCGTGTTCTTTCGGGCGTCCGCCGATCGTTTCGCAAACATCGACGCGATCCGATAGCCTATTTCGATTGGGATCTGCACAGACCATTTCACGCCGGAGGGGTGCAGATTCGCGCCGTTCAGGATTAGCCGCCGAACCTTCCCGGGATATTTCAGCGCGAAGGTCAGCGCGATGTTTCCGCCATCCGAGAAGCCGAGAATGTCGGCTACCGGGATCGCCTGCTTATCCATAAAATCGCGGAGATCCTCGGCAAACTGCGTAATGGTGAAGGGAGCCGTCCCTCTGGGGGATCCGCCGTGTCCCCGGGTGTCGATGGCGATCACCCGGCGATTTTTCGAAAAGCAGGCGATCTGATGCCTGAAATAGGTGTGATCCTCCCCGTTGCCGTGCAGAAGGATCAACGGATCCCCCTTGCCGGAATCCGCGTAGTTCAACTGAATATCCATACAATTACCTTCTCTCAAACCCGAGATAGCGCGTCCCTTGAAAAGTCAGCTTCCCGAAGTCTCCCTCCGCCAGCATACCGTATTCTCTGCCGTTCACATGAAGCTCCATCCGACTGCCGCTTTCCACCTGAAAGGTGACGTAGTAGGAGGTGGAGGTCGTTGTGTGCATGGTATCGGTTCCGACATGATTATAGGAAACATGCGCCCGCTTTGCGACGATTCGGGCGTCGACTGTAAGGATCGGTGAATGATTGTTCTTGTTCCACTGCATGATCCCGCTGATGAAGATGTAGATGAAACCGACGATCACGATGAAGAATATCAGAAAAAACAGGATCTCAAACCCGCCAAAGAAGAACATAGTTACCTCCGTTTATTCAATCACAATGTCCGCCGACTTAAAATTGCTGTAATACCTCGCCGATAGGGTAGTGAACTTCAGTACGCAGTAATCGGGATCGGTGACGCCCTTTTTGTAATACATCGTATCGCCGTCCAGCCAGATTTTATTCTTGGACTCCTGATCCTCCAAAACTTCGACAATCCCCTTCAGCATGATCCCTCTGTAAAATCTCCTGTCACAGAAATAGACGCACGCTTTCGGATTTTTCCTGAAGGAAGCGACCTTTTGCGACGACGTATTGGTGGAAAAGTAAATTTCCTTGATCCCGTTCCGGAGCCGTGGCTGCAACATGGCTTTCGTGTTCGGAAAGCCGTCCGCGTCAACCGAGCTGATGTAGCATATACTTTGTTTGTCGATCATATTCCCGATGGTTTTCTCCGGATCTCTCATTTTTCGATTCCTTTCTTTTTTCAAGAATTTTTGTTAAAGCGCAGCGAAAATCGCTGGCCATACCGTGATCAGAAAATCATACACGCCATGCGCGATGATCAGCGAAAGAGTTGAGCAGTGCCGGATCTTCCCTCGCAAAACGCACCATAGTATACCGATTAAGGCGGTCATAATCACCTGAACCCACACTCCGTTGAAAATATGCAGCAGACCGAACAGGAGCGATGAGAACAGAACGGGAAAGATAGGATTGCTATGTAAATCGCCGAGCTTTTTATACAAAAAGCCTCTGAAAACGAATTCTTCTGTAAGACCTATGGCAGCGATACAGTAGATCAACTCGTAAAGAAACTGCCACCAAAGGGTATACGACTTTCCGCTGCTTACCATGTCGTGAAATCCAAGAAGGTGGGGGAGCAGAGTCAGTACGGCGGACATCGCCAGTCCGATCCCAAGACCGATCAGAATCTGGAGTCCGATTTTCTCTTTCGTGAATCCGTAGCCGCTCCATTTATCCTTATCTACGATTGCGATAATCATCGGAACCAAAGCCACGCATAAGTAAAGGGGAATCAACACAATCATTCTCACGATCAGCGGGAGGCGCAGTAGAATATAGCTGTTAAAAAACTGTAAGCCCAAAACAGCCGCCAAACTCCAGAGAAAGCCAATAAGTATTTCAAATTGAATCCGTTTTTTCGTCATGTTCCAGCCCTTCTTTATTTATATATGGATAGATTGACAGATTGATGCGAAGCTCATCCCCGTATATCCGCAATCGCTTTCGCGTAATCATCCGCACCGAACACGGCCGATCCCGCTACCAGCACGTTGACGCCGCTCTTCCGCACCTCTGCGGCGTTGGACGCACCGATGCCGCCGTCCATCTCGATGTCAAAGCAAAGCCCGGCTTCCTCCCGCAGCGCGGCGATCCGGCTTGCCTTCGTAAGCGCGCCGGGTATGAACTTCTGTCCCCCGAATCCCGGCTCTACCGACATGATCAGTACCATGTCGATCTGCGATAGATAGGGAATCAGCACGTCGGGATCGGTGGCGGGCTTGATAGCGATGCCAACCTTGCATCCGGCATCCCGGATGGCGGCGATCGTGTCGGTAACCCGATCGGTTGCCTCGAAATGGAAGCAGATCAGATCGGCTCCCGCCTTGGCAAAGTCGGGAAT
>CAYOON010000291.1:0-2619 GCA_964405595.1 uncultured Lachnospiraceae bacterium
AAAGGTGGCGGATTCCAAAGGCAGAGCCTTTGGTCGCCGCGCGCACGCGGCGAAACTCTCTTTCGGCGTTTTCTTTTTGCAAAGCTTTTTCTTTTGCGCCTTCTTTGGCCAAAAGAAAAAGCGTCAAACAAGTTTTCGCTGACTATATGGCTGTCGCCTTATTTCGCATACTTGCGGAAGGCGGTAACCAATGCCTGCGCGGGGAGATCGTCGTCCACGAGGGCGGGGATCTGATCGGGGGTCAGATGGTTGGCGCCCTTCTGACGGATGGCGACCTGCCGGATCGCTTCCACCAGCTTGCCGGGTTCGACACCCCGGGGACAGCGTTCCACACAGGCCATGCAGGACAGGCACTTGTACAGCGAGTCCGATTTCATCAGCGGCTCGATGTCGCCCGATTCCACCATGGACACGAACTGGTGCGGATGGTACTCCATCTGATCGAAGGAGGGACAGGTGGCGGTGCATTTGCCGCATTTCATACATTTTCGGGGATTGACGCCGCTGATCCGCAGGACGTCCTCCCGGAGATTTTGATTGGACATGGTTTTCATCCTTTCTTAACACCTAACGCCTCGGCGAGCAGTTCGGTGAAGTAGATCACCGGGACGTCGCTGCCGCTCTTCATGAGATTATAGCGGCAGAGCGGGCAGGCGGTGATGATCGCCTCGGCTCCGTGACCCACGGCACTGTCGATGACCTTGCGGCTGATCGTTCCCGCCGCCGCTTTGTCCTCGACGGTGAGATAGCCGCCGCAGCACTCGTTTCTCGCGGGATAGATCACCGGATCGGCACCGAGCGCCCGGAGGAAGTCCTCCAGAATTTTCGGGTTCTCGGGATCGTCGAAGCGCATGGCCTTTCCGGGGCGGAGCAGGAGACAGCCGTAGTATCCGGCGATCTTCCGTCCGACCAGCGGATTCACGATCTTCTCCCGGATCCGGTCAAAGCCGATCACGTCCCGCAGGAACTCCAGATAGTGGTAGACCTGTGTCTCCCCGTTGTAGGGCGCGGATCCGTCCCCGTCCTGCGACAGATAGGCGTTCACCTTTCCGGCGAACTCGCTGTCCCGCATGGCAAGGTTGGTGCGCTTGATTACATTGTGACAGGCGGAACAGACGGTAATCAGCGGCTGATCCGCGTCTCTGGCCGCCCGGAGTGCCCGCACGGCGGACAGCTTGGTGGCAATCTCGTCTTTTGCGGCGGTAAACGCGCCGCCGCAGCACTGCCAGTTTTCGATTTCGCAAAGCTCAAACCCGAGAATTTTACCACACGCACGGGCGTAGAAATCCAAGTCCTTTGCCTTGGTGCGCAGGGTGCATCCGGGATAATATGCGACTTTCATAGATAAATTCCTTTCTAAGGGACGTTTCAGACCATCTCTTCGGGATGGAAAACCTCGTCAAAGCGTTCGGCGGTCAGGAATCCCAGCGCAACACACGCTTCTTTGAGGGAAATATTCTCTTTGTATGCCTTTTTGGCGGTTTTCGCGGCGTTTTCGTAGCCGATGTAGGGGTTCAGCGCGGTAACCAGCATCAGCGAATTGTGCAGATTTCCGTGCATCTTCTCCCTGTCGGCGACGATCCCGACGGCGCACTTGTTGTTGAAGGAGACGATCGCCTCGGCAAGGAGACGCGCCGACTGTAAGAAGTTGTACGCCGCCACGGGCATGAAGACGTTCAGCTCAAAATTGCCCTGGGATGCCGCCATACTCACGGCGACGTCGTTGCCCATAACCTGCACGGCCACCATGGTGACGGCCTCGCACTGGGTGGGGTTGACCTTGCCGGGCATGATGGACGATCCCGGCTCGTTCTCGGGAATGCGGATCTCGCCCAGTCCCAGACGGGGGCCGGATGCCAGCCAACGGACGTCGTTGGCGATCTTCATCATGTCGCAGGCGGTTGCCTTGATGGCGCCGTGGGCAAATACCAGCTCATCCTTGGAGGTCAGCGCGTGGAACTTGTTCGAAGCGGTGACGAAGGGCTTCCCGGTCAGTTCGGCAATCTTCTCGGCGACCAGCACGTCGAATCCCTTGGGGGCGTTCAGCCCGGTTCCGACCGCCGTACCGCCCAGCGCGAGTTCGTAGAGGGGCTTTACGGCAAGGGTCAGCAGCTCGGCGTCCCGCTCGAGGCTGGATCGCCATCCGCTGATCTCCTGACTGAACTTGATGGGGGTCGCGTCCTGCAAATGGGTGCGTCCCGACTTGACGATGCCCTCATTCTCGGCTTCCAGACGGCGGAAGGTGTCGATCAGAAGCCGGATAGCGGGCAGCAGCTTATCCTCAATCGCCAGCACCGCCGAAATGTGCATGGCGGTGGGGAAGGTGTCGTTGGACGACTGGCTCATGTTAATATCATCGTTGGGATGGGTCAGCTCGCGTCCCGCCAGCTGATTGGCTCTGCCGCGAATGACCTCGTTGGCGTTCATGTTGGACTGGGTTCCCGATGCGGTCTGCCAGACTACCAGCGGGAAGTGATCGTTCAGTTTACCCTCGATGACCTCGTCGCAGGCGGCGGTGATGGCGGACAGCTTTTCGTCAGTCATCTTTTCGGGGCGCAGCTGGTGATTGGCAAGAGCGGCGGCCTTTTTCAGGATTCCGAAGGCGTGGATGATCTCCCG
>CAYOON010000292.1:0-2607 GCA_964405595.1 uncultured Lachnospiraceae bacterium
ATAACCGCCAGTCCCGCGAAGACCACAGACGCCAGAGTTACCGCCAAGAAATGCAGGATACTGTTTTCAACGAGCAGTTTTTCCATGTGAAGCAGCTTTGCCGCCAATCTGACCGCTACGATCATCATCGGATGGATGATATATACGATCAGCGAGACGTTTCGCAGATTCCGACGGCGTTTCCCTTTCAGGCAGAGGAGAAGCTGGAAAAGGAAGAACATACAGGGAAGCAAAGAGAAAACCATACTGTCAAATCGCTGCCAGCCATGCCTATATGCGGTCATTGCCTCCGCAAGCATCAAGGCAAGCCCGGCTGCGAATCCGCACAGACTCTTCCACGGCGCCAGGATTTTCCCGGAGTCTGCCATCCATCCGCCGAGTACAAAGAAAATCGGGGCAAAGAATATGCCGTTTCGGGTATAGTCCATGACTTGGAAAAGCAGCTCGTAAAACTCCCGCAAGAGGGGGATATTCTGCGCGATTCCGAAATAGCTGTCTCCAAACAGCCCGACAAGGTAGAGCAGAGTGGTAATCGCGAACGCTCCCGGATAATTCAGCTTTTTCACCAGAACCCACGCCAACACTCCGCCTATGATCGATGCGGGAAGATACCACAGATGATAGAGCGTTCCGTCAAACACCAGATCCCGAAGAAGGTTCGGCAACAGGTTCTCCATGGAAAAATAGCCGTTGTAGAGATTGATCGGTATGTAAATCAGAATCGCGATCCCGTAAATGCGGAGGGTATTTTTGACAAACGCCTTCAACCTCTCGGCGTCGCGGGCATATCGGGAAACCAGAAAAAAGCCGGAGGTCATAAAGAAAAACGGCACTCCGACGCGGGCAAGAATCCGCGTCAGAATATAGTCCCCCGTCAGGCTGACCGAAGCCAGCGGAGAGGTATGAATTGCAACGATCAACAGCGCGGCAAGGACTCTGAAATAATCGATGCCTGCGTAGCTTTTGTTCTGATTCATCGTTTCTTACGACCTCCTGAATATTTACTCCGTATAGAGACCGATCAGCTTGTCCAGCATATCGGCAAAGTTCAGTCCGATTCCTTTCATCATACCGGGATAGCGGCTATGGGAGGTGAATCCGGGAATCGTGTTCACTTCATTGAAAACGATCTCCCCGGAGGGCTTCAGGAACATATCGACCCGCGCAAAGCCGGAGCATCCCAGCGCTCTGTATATGGTGACGGCGGTATCCTGCGCCCGTTTTTCCGTTTCGGCGGGAATTCTGGCAGGCATATGGATCTTCGACGTTACCGGCGTGTATTTCTCGACGTAGTCAAATATGCCGTCCGAAAGCTCGATTTCGTCGATTCTGCCCACCGTCAGGCTGTCAATCGCCATGCTGTCGAGACCCATCACGGCACATCCGATCTCGAAGCCTTCCACGTTTTCCTCGATGATTACCTCGGTGTCGTGCTCGAATGCCATTTCAATGGCAGCATTCAGCTCGGTCGGAGCCAAAATCTTTGTGATACCGAAGGAGGATCCCGCGCGAACAGGCTTCACGAAAAGCGGGTAGGACAGCGCGGCGATTTCGGTCATTGCCGCTTCCTTTCCGGCACGGTTGAAGGTCACCGACTTCGGAACGGAAACGCCCGCAAGGCTTACCAGCTTGTGCGCTCTGTCCTTATCCATACAGAGAGCGGAGGACAGCGCGCCGCACCCGACGATCGGGATGCCTGCAAGCTCGAGCATTCCCTGCACGGTTCCGTCCTCGCCGTTCTTTCCGTGCAGAATGGGGAGTGCCAGATCGACGGGGATCAGGGTATAGCTGCCGTCGGTAAGCTCCAGTATGCCCTTGGCCGAGCGGCTTACCGATACGGTTACGGGATGGAGAAGCCGTTCATCGGCTGTCCATGTATTCTCCGGGATATTCTTATATTCACCCGTGTAATGATACCAATCCCCGTCTCTGGTAATGCCGATGGGGATAATATCAAATTTTGCGAGATTGATATTATCAAAAACCGAAAATGCCGACTGGAGCGACACCTCGTATTCGGTGGAATTGCCGCCGAAAATGATTGCGATTTTTTTCTTTTCCATTTTTATCTCCTTATTTTAACAAACAATCGTCTTGTCACATGTCAGGAATTTTCTGCCGATTCCTGCTCTTCTGCCTCGTCCACCTTCATCATGATTGCACACTCGATGCGCTTCTTGAACAGCTTACAGCCGTATTCGTAGATCCCGCCGATGGATCCGGTGGCATGGTAGGCGTTGGCTGCGCATCCGCCGGAGCAGTAGAGACGCGCCCAGCAATCCTTGCAGGCTTCCCTTGTATAGGCATTGCACTCGCCGAACTTCGCCCGCAGATTGGTATTCTGCACCCCGTTCCAAACGTCGCCCATCTTATAGACGGGATCGCCTACGAATTGGTGACAGGGATAAAGCTCGCCTGTGGGGGTTACTGCCAGATATTCGGTTCCCGAACCACAGCCGGAAATCCGCTTATAGATGCAGGGACCCGATTTCAGGTCGATCATATAGTGATAGAAGGTGAAGCCATTCCCTGCCTTGCGGCGGCGGATCATCTCCTTTGCCAGAATCTCATACTGATCCATCAGCACGGGCAGATCGGCCTCGGTCA
>CAYOON010000293.1:0-2562 GCA_964405595.1 uncultured Lachnospiraceae bacterium
CCGGTGTTTCCGGTGTACTCTATGTCCACATAGCTGAAATAGTAGCCCAGATCGGCCGATCCCGAGGAGGAATGCTTGGGCAGCGAGTCGGTGGTCAGCCAGTTGTTGACGAGAGCGGCAAGCTGATAGTTCACTTCATCGCCGGTGAGCCCCGATGTGCCGGAGCCCCGCAGAGAATGCTGCATTTCCTCGTAATCGTCGTCCGAGAGAACCGCCCAGCTGTCGGAGCCGTAGCTGTAATCGTCGGCGATCCAGCTGCGCAGATAGATGTTCTGCCGACGGAGGTAGGAGGATACCGTGAAAAGGGGGATGTCCTCGAACTCCACCGAGGACAGGGAGGCGTCCTTGGTTCTCGTCAGGGTGTTCATGACGTTGAGCTTGGGATTTCCGCCCGTCAGAAGGGTGGTGACGATCATCCGCAGATCGGACATGGGCTCACTGATGAAGCTGATCGTCCGCCAGGGGCTGTCGATCTTGGATGCGGGCGCAAGCAGTACCGCAAAGGCAAGCAGTCCCGCAAGTGCCGACGAAAAGCCCGAATATCCCCGGCTTTTTCTCGATTTCTTGTGATCGGCGTAGATGCGGTCGTAGGTGGACAGCACGATGGCGGAGCAGAGTCCTGCCAGAATGCAGGCGATGCCGAAGTTGGAACGGCAGAGGTTGTAGGTGAAGCAGACCGCGCACAGTCCGCCGCCCAGAATCAGCATAGGGAAGAGCCGCGTGCGCTTGGCGGAGAATGCCGAGAAGACCAGCGCGAGAACCGTAATGACGGCGAAAAGTCCGCCGTACAGATAGACCACGCCGGGATTGGAGACCGAAAGATTCCCCATGGAGGGGATGGACAGATGCCCCACTGTGGCAAAGCCCGCCTCCGACAGCCGATCCATCGACTCGTTAAAGAGGCGCATGAAGCCTCTGACATAGAGGATCACGGGCGATCCCCACAGGATCGTGAGCACGCCCAGGGTGCCCGCCAGCAGTCCTACGCCGGCAAGGATCAGCTTTCTGCCGATGAAAATCAGCGAGAAGGCGGTCACCATAACCACGCTGTAGAGCAGCAGCCAGGCGTAGTTCAGCTCGGTGGTCAGGAAGGAGTCGGCAAGCAGTACCATGATGCCGAAGATCGAGAAGGCGATGGAGAAGAAGCGGAAGAAGTAGCCCAGCCCGATGGAAAGGGGGAATCCCTTCATTTTGTCGGGGGAGTAGAGTACCGCGTTCTCGTGACGGCGGATGGCGCGCTTTTTGGCACGTTCTGCCTTTTTTGCCCGCTTTGCCGACTTCTTTTGCGCTTTTTTCTGCGCCTGAAGCCGCTTTTTCTCGGCTTTTACGAAATCACGCAGGGCGTCGGACGGCTCCGATCCGTTCTCGGAACGGGATCCATTCTCGGGACTTGCTTCGCCCTCCGAGCGGAATCCGCCCTCTGAGCGGAATCCGTCCTCCGGACGGATGTCTGTCCGATTCTCGCCGGCGGGAGCCTGCTCGGGGCTGTCGTCAGCGGTGAGGAAGTCGGTCAGCGACTGTTTTTTCTTTTTCATACGCTCTCCTCCTCCCTTTCGACTCTTGTTTCGGCGCCGCCCATACGGGGACGGTCGGCGGTGAAGAGATCGGAGTCTCTGGCGTCCACGATGCGCACGCCCAGACGGGCGATCTCGGTCTGCGCCGCCTCCAGCGCCTCAAAATAGCCGGATTTCGCGTCCTCCCGGACTTTTTCGATGGGCAGATAGGTGTAAAGCTCAATGCCGCCCGTCCCGGGGAGATTCAGCGCCGACAGCTCAGCGGCAAGGGCGGAATCGGGGGCTCCCGTGACGAATTTGTAGGCCACCTGATCAGCGCCCGAGATCAGAGTGGCAAGGAATGCCACCGTGGCGGGGGTGTCGGTGAGGGGCGCGGTGGCGAAGGTGCGGAAGATGTCGTCCAGATCGGCGGGCGATCCCAGCCGGATCCAGAAGACGTCGCTTTCGCTGCGGCGGTCGAACCAGATCAGGGTCACTGCCCCCCGCTCGTGCTCCAGCGTGTGCCGCGCCAGCGCGATGGCGGTCTCGATGACGCCGTCGGCCACGAATTCCCCGGTATCATCGGCGAATCTGCCCGATTCGGCGTCGAATCGGCGGGCGGTATCGCAGAAGATGATCGACTGATGCTCGCTGTTGCGGGAATATTCCCTGACTTGCAGCTCCTCGGTTTTGGAGGAGAGCTTCCAGTGGATCGAACGCAGGCTGTCGCCGATCTGATAGTCGCGGATGTCGGCCATTTCGGTGTTGTCGCTGCCCGCCATCCGGCTGACCGACTCGGTCAGCTCGCTGACCGGGTCGGAGCCTGTGCGTCCCGCAAGCTGTAACCTGCGGGGCAGGACGAAGATCTGCTGTAAAAGGTTCACGTCGATCCGGTAGCGGAAGAGACGGAAGAGGTCGTAGATGTAGACCGAGGATACCCCGATGTCGTAGCCGCCCCGATAGGCGAAGGAGATGTTCTTCTTGACAATATAGCGTCCTCTGGGGATCAGCGACAGCCGGGTCAGCTCGCTTACACAGCGGACGGCGTTGTCCGCGGGAAGCGAGATCA
>CAYOON010000294.1:0-2556 GCA_964405595.1 uncultured Lachnospiraceae bacterium
AAGCGCACCATGCTGGTCTGCGATCTTCTGGCGGCGCTCAGCACCGTTACGGTGTTTGCGCTGATCCAGACCGATCTGCTTTGCACATGGCACCTCTACATTCTGAACGCCCTGAACGGGCTGATGAACACCGTTCAGCAACCGGCAAGCGAGGTGGCGGCGACGCTGCTGATCCCGAAGGACTATTATCAGAAGACCAGCGGTCTGCGATCCTTCTCCCAGTCGCTGAACTCGATTCTGACGCCCATCCTTGCGACCGCGCTGTTCGCTTTCGCGGGGATCGGTTCGGTGATCGCGATGGATCTCCTCACCTTCGCGGCGGCGTTTGGGACGCTGTGGCTGTTCATCCGCATCCCGGAGGGCGGGAAGGCGGAGCAGGCGAAGGAAAAACTGCTGACGTCCGCCCGAGGCGGGCTGGCTTGGCTGAAACGGAATCGGCTGATCCTGAATCTGATCCTGTTCCTTGCCTGCATCAACTTGGTGGCATCGGTTTACGACGCCGCTCTTCCCGCCATGCTTCTGTCCAAGCCAAACGGCGGGGAGACGGTTCTCGGAATCGTAAATACCTGCGTCGGAGTCGCGACGCTGGCGGGAAGTGTGCTTGCCGCGCTGCTTCCCGCGCCGAAAAATCGGGTTCGGGCGATCTGCCTTGCGCTGTTTGTCTCCATGAGTACCGAAAACTTCCTGCTGGCATTCGGCGGGACGCCGATTCTCTGGTGTATCGGCGCGGTTCTGGGATGGCTGACCATCCCGCTGATGAATGCCAACATGGATGTGATCTTCCGAACCACCATCCCGACGGATATGCAGGGGCGGGTCTACGCCTGCCGTAACACCCTGCAATTCTTCACGATCCCCGTAGGCTTCCTGCTGGGCGGACTGCTGGTGGACGATCTCTTTGAGCCGCTGATGGCGGCGCAGGGGAGCGGCAGCCTGTGGGTATCGCTCTTCGGAGAAGGGAAGGGCGCGGGTGCTGCCATGCTGTTCGCCGTGATCGGCGTCGTCGGCGTGGCGATCTGCTTGATTTTTGCCCTGATCCTGCGGAAATATCGGTGGAGCGAGAAATAGCCGCCTTAAAAATGAGAAAACCCCGACGAATCGGGGTTTTCTTGGGTTATTGCCGCTTATTTCAGCTGCACGATCACCAGATGCGCGGAAACGGGATGGGTACCGCCGGCATCCGGGGTGACGGTGAGGGCGGTCGAGTTTCCGGCGGGATTGCGTACCGTCAGGACGGAGTTTGCCTCGGTGGTTGTCACGAGCGCGATTCCGACGATCTGGGACGTGCCGGTGGTTCGGCCGACGACCGTATACGGCAGGATGACGTTGTTCAGGGTCAGAACCAGCTGTCCGGACTGATCGGTGTTTACCTGAAAGAGCACCTGGTAGGTGCCGATATTGGTCAGCCGGAAGGACGACGGTTCCGCGCGGACAATGGATGTGCCGCTGTTGGGGCCATCCAACGGGAAAGCGATGTCGTCACCGGGGGCAATCGCCTGCGAATTATCGGGCGGCATCAGGGCATAGAAGTCGGCAAAGCCCAATACCCCGCCTGCGGGACCGGTTTCCCCGATGGAACCCTGCGGACCGGCGGGGCCGATCGCGCCTGCGGGACCGGCAGGACCCTGCAAACCTCTCGGTCCGCGGGGTCCGACTGCTCCGGTTCTGCCGATAGGACCCTGCGGACCGGCGGGACCTGTCGCTCCGGCAGGACCCGGAATCCCGGGAACCCCCGGCAGTCCCATGGATCCACGGGGGCCTTGCGGTCCTCTGGGGCCTGCGGGTCCCTGCGGTCCGGGAGGGCAGTGCTGGCATCCGTGGTGGGAACGGGTTTCGTCTGGCTTTGTTTTTCGGGAATTGTTTTGCTTTCTATCTTCCGATGTGTTGTTTTGTCTGTTCATTTTTACCTCCTTTTTTCGGCTCGTAAAGCACGAGCCTATTACCATAATATGACAGATCCGCGCAAGCGACACCGAAAAAAGAAAGGGGGTGCACATCTTATTCAGATTCAACATTATCCACAATCGGTGTAAAGATATGAACGGGAATGTTACGCTTTTTGCAATTGTCGATGACATATTTTGTACCACGGGATTTTCAATCCCAAAAGGCAAGTACTACATCAGAATATTCGATAATGGTAATATTCCTTTTAAGCGGCGCACCTCTGCCATATTTATCATATTCCGGCAAAAACTCTGTCAGCTTGATGTCATGGGATAACGCATACTCCTTTGCGGAGGTATCCACTCCTTTCGCACCGCCGGATACGATCTCTGTTGTACACTCCGGCAGATATTTTTCCAAATTGTTGACGCAAAGACCTCTTGAACCAATGACTGCAACTTTCATAATACGCTCCTTAGAATTTTTTAGATATACAGTATATCTATTTAAAACATTGTAGCATAAAATTTGCATAAAATAAATACATAGTATATCTAAATTGGAGGAAATTTTTATGGCGATAAAAAGCGTATCAATTCGTATTGAAGAAGAGATGCTTGATAAGCTCAGCTATGTTGCCGATTATGAGGGTAGAAGCGTGAACAGCCA
>CAYOON010000295.1:0-2550 GCA_964405595.1 uncultured Lachnospiraceae bacterium
GGCGATCCGCGCTTTGCAGCAGCAGGTCGAGTTTCTGAACAAGCTCTGGGGCAGCTACGAGGAGTGGCTCGGGATCAACGCGGAAAATCAAAGCATCGACCTTGAGTCCTATGGCGAGGTACTCGAGGCGCAGGACAACGTCGAGCGGGAGACAACCGGCTATATAGAGCTAGTCGAGACACTCAAAGAAGCCATTGAGCATCTGGAAAGGGGTGAATTCCAATGATCACCCGAGATCACGAGACCGTCGTCATGCCGGGCAAAGCCTTTATGGGCTTTGTCTCGGCTTACCGGGGCGCCATCGCGGCGCTCCGGAGAGCGGGCGCCGAGGGCGCCGCTCACCGCGCCGAGGAAGCGCTGACGCTGTACGTTGACTGGATCTGTGGCGATCAGCCGCAGATTCAGGCGGAGTTCTTCACCCGGTACTTCGACAAGATGCTGGATCCGCAGCGGATCGGCGCTCTGATCGTCGAGGATCTTGCCGAACGGCTGGCGGCGACGGTGGATAAGCAGACCGAGCTTGACGCCGCATCGGCGCGGCGCGCCGACTGGGTGCGCAGCCACCCCGATCAGCTCCGCTGATCGGGATACCGGCTAGGTGTACGGATTCCCGTACACCTAGCTTTTCTTTTTGGTCGGCGGTCAGGGGTCGTACTTCTTGGGCAGGAAGTCGCGGACGAACTCTGCGAAGGGGATCGAGAGCATGATTCCGCCGGGGATGACCTCGCGCCGGATGACGAGCTGACCGTCGGGATTCACGGCGAGCTCGACGACGCCGCGGGCGTACTGCTTGCAGTCCTCGAAGTGCTGGAGGAAAGCTTCCAGCACTTCCCGGAGGGTGAGGATCTCGCCGGCGATCAGATACTGATCGTGGTATCGGAAGGGCTGTACGATCATGGGAAACTCCTTTCTATGGGTGATGGAGACCACCCCCCCGCCCCGCCTGTAGGCGGGGAGCGGTGCTCTGGGAAGATCTTTGACAGGTACCGAGGATTTGTCCGGATTATGTCCACTTTACCGGAAAATTTCCGGAAACCCCTTGACAAGACCGCAGATCGGTGGTATACTGTTGACGGTGCGACGGGAAGTCGAAAAGCGATCGTCCGCCGAGGTACGGGAGCCTGTAGCTGGGCGGGGTAACCTCGGTGTCCGTGGCTCTTCTTGAGTCGGCGATCATATCCTCCGGGAACTGGATTTATCCGGTTGAATCCCGGGGGATGCTTTTTTGTTTGGGATAGGGAGATCCCCCCCGTCGCCGCTGACGCGTCTCCGACCCCCCGCTGCGGCGGGGGGTTGGGTAGCGCTCCGGATGCGCCCACGCCACCCCCACGGCGCTAGACGCGCCACGGGGGTCGGCACGGGCTTAGTCCGCACCCTTGCAGCCTGCCCTACGGGTACAAAATAGTTATTTTGCGTCCGCGCTGCGCGCCAATCGCTAGCGCGATTGCGCAAAATAAAGCCATTTTGTATAATTACTATTATTTTCATACTGTCTTCCCTTGTAGTCGATTTCCGCCCCATACGCGGATCACATGGACTCGCCTCTCCAATAAAAAATGCAAAATATTTTAAAAACTGTGGACAAATGGAAATATTTGTGCTATAATAATATTTATAGATTTTTCGGAGGTTTCCCTATGAACGTGATCTGTTCCCCCGGTGCTCCGATTGGTGCCAACAGCTATCTCGTCTCCGACGATAACGGAAACGCCGTGCTGATTGATCCGACCGACGCTTCCGTCCTTGCCGATCTCCTCCGCGCAAACGGTCTGCATCTTGCCGCGATCCTGCTGACCCACGGTCACTTCGATCATACCTTCGCCCAGAATCGGCTGAAGTCGGAGTTCTCCGTGCCTTCCTATCTCCACGCCGCGGACACCGGGATGATCAACGATCCCCACAAGAACGCCTCCGATCTTGCCGGCAATTTGTTTGCCAATCATCCATTCGGTACCGCCGATATTCTTCTGCACGGCGGCGAGACTCTTACCTTCGACTCCCTTATCTTCCGCGTCCATCACACGCCCGGCCATACCGAAGGATCGGTCTGCTATGAGTGCGAATCCTGCCTGTTCAGCGGCGACACGCTGTTTCACGGATCCGCCGGTAGAACCGACCTCTATGGCGGCAATCCGGCTTCTCTTCGTGATTCTCTCCACTACATCTCATCACTCGACCACATTGAAAAGATCTATCCCGGACACGGACCCGAAACCACTTTAAAATATGAACGAATTATGAATCCCCATCTACAATAAGGAGTATATCAATATGGACTATCAAAAACTTTCCGAGCTTTTATTCCCGCATATCAAACAGACTCCGGCGGATATTGAGGCAAAATTCCCGATCCGCGAGCTCCCGGATGGCGCAAAGGTGACCAGACTTGCACCCAGTCCCACCGGTTTCATGCACTTCGGAACACTGTTTCCCGCAATCGTGGCAGAGCGTCTTGCCCACCAGTCGGGCGGCGTGTTTTATCTGCGGATCGAGGATACCGACGCAAAGCGCGAGGTTGCCGGTGCCGAAGCTGATTTAATCTCCACGCTT
>CAYOON010000296.1:0-2522 GCA_964405595.1 uncultured Lachnospiraceae bacterium
ATATTATCGGCGTATTTGATCCCGGCATCTTCTCCATCGGGGACACGGTCTGCGAGGTCGGAAAGAAGCTGAAATTTGAGGGAATCCCCACCTTTGCCCCCGAGCATTTCGCCATCGTGGAGCAGGTGGATTCCATGAAGCGCAAGCAGTTCGCAAAAGGTATGAACCAGATCGCCCAGGAGGGCGCGATCCAGATCTTCCGCTTCCCCGGCGCGGGCATGGAGCGGCTGGTGGTCGGCGTGGTCGGTATGCTTCAGTTCGACGTGCTGAAATACCGGATGGAGAACGAATACGGCGTCTCCTACCGGCAGGAGGGTATGCCCCATCAGTTCATCCGCTATGTGAAGGGGACTGCCGATCTGAAAAATCTCAATCTCATGTCCCAGACCCGTCTGATCGAGGATCTGCGCGGCAATCCGCTGCTGATCTTCGCCGGCGGATACGAGATTGACTGGGCACTCGAAAAGAATCCGGGGCTGGAGCTTGAGGAGTTCAATAAATAAAGTAATTTTTTGCTTGTTGACTAGCGAAAAGTGAAAAAATTCGGAACATTTTCGCCGAGAGCGAAAATAATGTAGAAAAATGGATTTGGAGGTTTAACATGATTGGAATGAAAGTATCTTTTGCGATTCTTGCGGTGTTGGCTGTTTGCGTGCTGCTTGGCGTTCTGCGGGCTTTGAAAAAGCCTTTGTCGGTGTCCATTTGCCGTCTTGTTCTGACGCTGATCGCCGTTCCGATCGCTGTCCTGCTGACAGCGGTGATCGCCGATCCTTCCGCCGACAGTGTCGTAAATCAGCTGGGCACAATGGATATCCTGCCCGACGATCTTCTATCGTCCGGGTTCGCGGATTACATCCGGGTTTTCTGCGCGGCGGGGATCGCTTCGATTCTCTTTTTGATCCTTTTTCCCGTTATCAACGCCTTTCTCCGGATCCCGGTGAAGCCGCTGTCCCGTCTGTTGGATGAGAAAATTCTACATAGCCCTTTGAACGCTCCGGCGACAGAGAATACCGAGACAGAAACGTCCGATAATCCGGTCGAAACGCCTGTGAAATCCGCCGAAAGCGGGATCCATAAGTCCGTGAAGCTGATTCTCGGCGGCGTGTGCGGGCTGATCTTCGCGATCGTCATGCTTTCCCCGATCGTCGGAACGCTGCGAGTTGTGGGGGATTATGCTTCCGTTCCGGCGGCTGAACTGGCAGAGGAGGACGCGGACGAGGCAGCAATTGCCGGTGCGATTGCTGATGCCGGGGACGCTCCGCTCGCAAAGGCGGTCTGGTACATGGGCGGCGCACCGATTTACAAGGGGCTTTCGACGTATAGCATCGGCGACATTCGCATGTCGGTCTGCGAGGAGACCGCGCTTTTCCGTGATCTGGCTGACTATTTGAAAGAACCGTCCCAGGACAAGGGGAGATTCAGCAGCTATAGCAGCGCGATCGAAAAGTCGGTGCTGGTGGGGGAAATCCTCCCCGATGTATTCGACGCCCTCTTTGATCGCTGGGCGGCACACGAATCCTACGCGGGAATACAAGCTCCTTCAAAGAAGGGTATGTCCGGGGAGATCCTGAACGGCGGTCTGACCGAGTTCTCCGGTCTGAACAGACAGCAGATGAAGGATTCCATGTTCGCACTGGTCGATCTGGCTGCCTATATTCTGGACAACGGCGGAATTGACGATTTGGAATCGCTTTTCACCGACGAGGATCAGCTGACCGAAATCTATGCCTGCCTGATGGAATCCGAAGTTTTACATAATGCGCTACGGTCGGCGTTGGATTCCGGGCTTCAGACGATGACAAGCAAATGGGGCGGCAGCGGGATTGTCCTTGCGAACGTCATGCCTACAGATGCCGACGGCGTCCGCGACGAGGCAAGAGCGCTGGCACACGCTACCGTTTCTCTGATTCGCTTTAACGATAGCTATTCGCTGGCAAGCGGCGATCTGGAGGAAACGCTCTACAATCTGGGCGCGATTCTGGACGGATTCAAGGATACCGACATGATCGGCGAAGAGCAAACCAAAGAACTGTTGGAAAGCGCGCTGCAATCCGAATCCATCAAAGAAGCGCTCGGTTACGATACCGCCCGCGCCGAGCAGGAGATCGAAAACATTCTCGGTCAACTGGAGGAGGAAAACTATGCTGATCTGCTCAGCTCGCTGGCAGAGCAGGTGAAGAGGTGATTTCCTGTGATTCTCGCTGTTGACATTGGAAATACCGGTATTTCCATGGGACTTTATCCGAAAAACGGCGGTTCGCCGATCGCCCTGCTGCGGTTATCGGCAAATCCGCCCCGGACGGCGGATGAATACATCCTGTATCTGCGGGCATTCTTTTCGGAGAAAGGGATTTCGGCGGATCAGATCGAGGGATGCGTGATTTCCTCGGTGGTGCCACGGTTGGACTCGGCGATCGGCGATGCCGTTCGCGCGGTTGCGGGGTGCAGGATTTTGTGGGTCAGCCATGGGGTGAAGACCGGGCTGGACATCCGGGTCGATCACCATACCGAGCTGGGATCGG
>CAYOON010000297.1:0-2505 GCA_964405595.1 uncultured Lachnospiraceae bacterium
TTCGCCCGTTGCGACGGGCGACGAGGGCTCCGCCCCTCGACCCCGCCACCTTTTGAAAAAAGGTGGACGAAAACTTTTCTACAAGTTCCCCTTAAAGTTATGAGAACAACCGCGAAATCACAATCCCCGGCACCAGCCAGAACAACTGATACAGTGCCAGATAGTAATCGGGAATCTTCATCGGATCGTGCAGCCGCAACACCGCCGCCATAATCACGCCCGACAGAGCAATCGAAACCGCCGCCAGCGCGGTGCAAATCCCGATCACATGCTTCGTCTTCGCCGCATGGCGCAGGGTCTCGGTCAAACTGTGGATTCCGCCCAACGTCACAATGGGACTCTCCACCCGCTCCTTCACCTCATACAGCTCCAGCGGATCCTGCGTGTGGATCACCTTGATCGGCTGCCGCTCATCCATGTTTAACACATTGCAAAGCAGCGAAAGATCGACATTAGGATCAAAGGTCTTCACGACTACCGTCATTCCCGAATCAAACAGCCCCTTCAAGGTAGATTGAAAGCTCTTGAACGGCGTGTACTCCACCTGAATATGCGCCGCTACCTCGTTATCCACCGCCAGGAACATGTGCACAATCTTCGAATTCTCCATCTCGTGTTCAACAGGCATGGTCAGCCGGTTGCGGACGATATAGTGATAGCTGCCCAGCAGAACGTGCCTGCCGTCCACCGCCGCCTCAATACCGTCATCCGACACCGACAGATACTCCATATCGTCGGTGATCATCTCCTCCGGAACGCTTTTCTCCAGCACCCTGCCCAAAAGTCCGCCGATGGGACAGAGTACCGCCGCGGCGATGCAGATCACCTGATCGTGGGGCAGCGAGCCGTAAGATTTGAAGCTGTTCAACCGAACCTTGGAGAAAACATCCGCGTCGCTGAAGGTAATGGTAGCCGGTGCCAGATACCCGTCGAGCGCGTGACTGCCGATCACCGCGCTGTCCTCGTCCTTTGCCCGAATGGAGAGCATGTACATAGGATAGCTGCAGCAAAAGTAAGCGGACAGCGGCAGAGCCAGCATAAGCGTAATATACCCAATATAAATGGAGTCGTAGACCTTACCGCCGGTAAAGAAGGTGAAAAGTGCGAAAGCAACCGCCATCAGCAGCGATCCGAATACCAGAAAGCGGATCCGGCTCTCCGAAGCGGACGAGGCATTCAGATGCTTGAAGTAACCGTCCACCTGTTCGGTATGCTGAACCGAGAGGAATTTATTCCCGTAGGGCAGATAGCGGCTCATCTGGGTCATTTCCATCTTCGCCTCGCCCTTGCTCATGCGGTGAACCGCCTTTTTCACACGCTTGGACGAAAGAATCCGAAAACTCCGGATCTCGTACAGCAGGTTGATCAGCTGATAGAGCGAAAACAGAACCGACGACAGCAGCGTAACAAGCCCGAAATAGACGATCTCGCTCTGACCCGTGAAAAGCTGTAGGAAATAGCAGAATGCCGTCAACAAAACGGTCAGGAAATAGACGCTCTCCGGAGTCGCGTGACCCAGAATCAGGTTCAGCCCGCCCCATAGGAAGGGCTTCACCTTCATAGCCGTGACGAGCACCAGTACCTGTAACTCCAGCAGTACGCCGACGGTTGGATAAGCCCCAACTCGAAGGAATCCGGGAAGCTCAAAGGGCAGCTTCTCGCTGTATTCGATGGCAAACACGAAAAATCCAAGCAGCAGACAGATCGCCAGATCGGCGAGATTCCAAAGCAGCCGCCGTCTGTAGACTTTATAGATCCCCTGCTTCATGGAGGGATCGGTATATTCCTCGAATTTCCGCTTGGCTCGGGCAAAAAAGCCCTCTTCAGGGGGAAGTCCGCCGTCCTCTTCGTCTTCGTCGAAGATTTCCTCTTCCGCGGCCTCTTCTTCCTCCCGCTCCTCCATGCCGAAGATGGACATCAGGTCGTACTCGTAGTCCTGCGGGCTCTTTTCCTGAACCTTGGGCGCGCGGCGAATTTTTTCCCGGTACTTTCTCGGTCGATTCTCTTCATGCTCCACCGAATCTCTGGTCAGCGGGGTATAGCCGTAGAAATCCTCCAGCGAAAAGGAATGATCAGTCTGTGTCTGACCGTCTTCGGACGAATCCTTCCGCTTGCCGATCAGTTGATCTTCCTGAAAGGTTTCGTCCTTTTCGCATGGATCGGGTCCCTGCGGTGCGGCACTGCCGATCCCCTTCTGAATCCTGTTCAGCAGATCTTTTGCGCGCGGCTGATTCTCGTTTTGCTGATTGTGCTTCTCTTCCATAATTACATCATATCTTTCTTTCGATTGCCGCCGGATCGCGGCTCTTTCGTCCTTTTTGGCAATCCTGTAGGCGAATTCAGTCTCCGGGATTGCGATCCCTTGCCGCCTTGCAGAGAATCACGGCAGCGGCGCAGGATACGTTGAAGGAGTTGACCTGTCCGTACATAGGGCTAGACAGCATGCAATCGCACTTTTCACGCACCAGCCGGGACATTTCCTAACCTTCGCTTCCCACAACGATC